>DASQZK010000786.1:0-3673 GCA_035638735.1 Bacteroidales bacterium | reverse complement strand
CTGACAGATTTTCGGCGAAGCAATAATTTTCAGCTTTTTCTGTCACCGCAGCGATCATCAGACCCGAATCTTTCAGGTATTTGAGGGCTTGTTCCATGGAACTCACCCTGGATACGGGCAGGTTCACCAGGGCACCGGACGATGTTTTAACGGCATCGGCATTTATCCTGGCAGCGCCTTTAAAGGGAATGACAATGCCTGTAAAACCCATGCATTCGGCCGACCGGGCAATAGCACCGAAATTCCTGACATCCGACACCTGGTCCAGCATTAGAAGCCGGGGATCTTTTCCTTGTTCAAAAGCCGAGGCAACCAGCTCTTCGAGGGGGCTGTAAGATATGGAAGATATGAAAGCCACCACTCCCTGGTGGTTTTTACGGGTGATCTTGTTTAAGCGTTCGTACGGGACATACTGAAATGGTATCTCATGGAGTCGCACCAGTGGAAATAATTCCTGTATCACCTGGCTCTCCGGCTTATTGGCGAGCAAGACCCGGTCCACTTCCCGTCCTGACTTAATTGCTTCTATAACAGCCCTGATTCCGAAAATAAAGTCGTCTTGTTTTTTCAAAGTTACATTTTTTAATATTCGGGTGAATAGATTTTACCCCGCTTCCATGACCTTACCGCGTCAGACCAGTAACCCGTTGAACTTATGTTTCTGTTGAGTACAAAATCCTTGTATGTGAAAAGGTTGTTTTCGCGGTCAAAAACAAACTCTATCGGAGTATTACCCCGCCTGGTAAAATAGGTCCATTTTTCGACATTCAGCGACTTGTCCAGTAGGTTTGGCGGGCCAAAGATAATATATATCATGCCACGGTCGGTCTTCCACCCTTCTTTATACGATGTAAAATAGAGATTCGTATACAAAACCCGGTTATAAAAGACTCTGATAAGCTCCCGGGCTGCGTCCATACTTCCGGCAAGCTTTAACCAGAAGTTATCGATGGCCAGTTTCCTGTTAGGTTCCATCCTGAGGTCGCGAAATTCTGCCGAATAGGTAAGATATACCAGGGGCCCGAGTAGATTATCCGGGGATTGTACACGCGGAAAATCTTCGCCAAAATTAAACAGGGAAAGGCCTTCCTTATGGTCTGTTGTAAGCCTGAAGTGATAAATCCCCCGCTTCGGAAGTTCGTATAACGAAGAATCGTTAAAAGGAAGGGTCCATACGCTGTCGGGATATGAAGGCACCGGGACTTCCGGCGCTGTGGAAAAAATGGGCCTGGGCAGGCTTTGGTCCGGTTTATAGTAATCGACATACAAACTGTCGTAACCCATCCTGTTAAACAGGATGCGAAACTTCTCTCCCGTCTTGAAATCCATGGTGAAAGACGGATATCCGGTAGAGGCCGAAATCACCCTGAAATTTTGTGCGCCAAAGGGTGTGGTTTTATCTACCAGAAGGTAGTGCTCGCTGACCGTTCCCCTCAGGATATCTTCGATAGACACCTTCACCATGTAGCGGTTCCCAAAAAGGGCTTTTAGAGGGAGAGCAGTGAAAAAGCTGTTTCTCATTTCGCTCCGGTTCAGGGTGCGCACCACCGACGCCGAATCGATAACGTTGTTATGGCCCCCCTGGGTTTTTTCTTCGAGAACAAAACCGACTTTCAGTTTGGCAAGAAAACGGCCCTGCTCATTTGCCTGGTTAAAAAGAAGCTCAGCCGGGAAAATCCGAATATATAAAACCGAGGTTGAATCATTGATGTGATTAATCAGAAAATCAGGATGAATGGTTACCCGGGCCGGGTTGTAAACATCTGCCGTGTTTCCCGCAGGTCGCCTTGATCGCTGTGGTAACTGGCAAGCCTGTAACCACAGCATGAGTACGAGTAGCGTTAGTGAAAAAAGTCTCCTGTTCATGCCGGAAAAATAATACCCCAATTTAACTAAAATCTTTCATCTTTCAATTTTGCCAACTCGTTGTGAAGATTCTCCCATTCGGCCATAAGTGTATCGAGAAGGTACCGGATCTTTTCATACTCGTTGAAGACTTCCTGGTTTTCAATGTTATCGGGGTTAACCAGGAGGGCGTTCAGTTCTGCCAGTCTTTTTTCGTTATCCGTAATTTTCTTTTCTTTCCTTTCAAGTTGGTTTTCAACTTTTCGTATTACCTTGTCCTGTTCCTTGCGCTTCTGATACATGACTTTGTTACCGGCAGCCCCCTCAGCAGAACCTTCAATTATGCCGGCAGAGGTTTTATCCTTTTTTTCCAGGTCTCTCAACGAACCAAGCTTACGACGGCGCAGGAAATCATAAATTCCACCCTGGTGTTCATAGATGTTTTGATTTTTAAATTCATACACCTTATCTACGAGTCCGTCGAGGAATTCCCTGTCGTGCGACACAACGATAAGTGTTCCGTCATAGGCTCGCAGGGCCGATTTTAAAATATCCTTCGAACGCATATCAAGGTGGTTAGTGGGCTCATCCATGACGAGGAAATTATTTTCCTGCAGAAGCATTGTGGCCAGTGACAATCTTGATCTTTCGCCCCCCGAAAGCACTTTGATTTTTTTATCGACCTCATCACCACTGAACAGGAAAGCACCCAGGATATCCCGTATTTTTGTCCTTACATCACCGACTGCCACGGCGTCGATGGTCTCAAAAACGGTTTTGTTTTCGTCGAGCAGTTCATCCTGGTTCTGTGCAAAATAGCCGACAGACATATTATGGCCGGGTTTCAAATCACCGGTATGGTCAAGTGTCCCTATGAGAATCTTTGACAGCGTGGTTTTCCCTTCACCGTTTTTCCCTACGAAGGCTACTTTCTCGCCACGTTCGAGAATGAAGTTTATATTTTTCAGAACGACATGGTCGCCGTACGATTTGCCCAGTCCTTCAGTCTCTACCACAATTTTACCCGAACGTGGTGCCGGAGGAAATTTCAGATTCATATCCGCATTTTCTTCCTCTTCTATCTCGATCCGATCCAGTTTGTCGAGTTGTTTGATACGCGACTGTACCTGCACGGCTTTTGTTGCCTTGTACCTGAACCTGTCAATGAACTCTTCGGTGTCCTTTATCATTTTTTGCTGGTTCTGGTAAGCTGCCACCTGCTGCTCACGCCGTTCTTTTCTCAGTACGACATATTTTGAGTACGGTACTTTATAATCGGTTAGCCGGCCGAGACTGATCTCAACCGTCCTGTTGGTAACATTATCGAGAAAAGCCCTGTCGTGGGAAATCAGGACGACACCGCCTGCGTAGGATGAAAGAAATTCTTCAAGCCACTGGATGGATTCAATATCCAGGTGGTTGGTAGGCTCGTCGAGGAGTATAAAATTGGGTCGTTGAAGAAGTATTTTAGCCAGCTCAATCCTCATCCGCCAACCACCGCTGAATTCCGAGGTAGGCCTGTCAAGGTCCTTCCGTTTGAAGCCTAGGCCGGTCAGTGTCTTTTCCACGTCGCCGTGAACCGAACTTCCGCCTTCCATCTCAAACCGTTCATTCATGGTGGTGAGATCGTCAATGAGCTTAAAGTAAGCATCCGACTCATAGTCGGTTCTGTTACCAAGCTCTTCTGTTATTTGCTGAATCTTGTGCTCAAGGCCAAGGATATGGTCAAAAGCCGTCATGGCCTCGTCATAAACAGTCTTTCCGTCGTGGTGAGCCATCTGCTGAGGCAGGTAACCAACCTGCTGGTTTCCCGAACCAACCACCTTCC
>DASQZK010000785.1:0-9005 GCA_035638735.1 Bacteroidales bacterium | reverse complement strand
CGGGGAATACCGAACTTTCACACAAAGCAGATGAATATATAGAAAAAGATCAAATAATACGTGCTATTGATCTTTATATTAATTTACTAAAAGACTTTGAATAACATGAAGCTCTGGGAAAAAGGTCAGAAGACCAATACTGATATGATGGAGTTTACAGCTGGTAGAGATCGTGAACTTGATCTTCAGATTGCCGCCGTTGACGTGATTGGTTCAATGGCCCATGTGATAATGCTTCAGGAGGTTGGATTGATTGCCGAAGACGATAAACTTCGCATTTTGAAAACCCTGCTTTCGATTTACGGAACGGTCAAAGCCGGTAAGTTTTTTATTGAAGACGGCGTTGAGGACGTCCATTCCCAGGTAGAGAATCTTCTGACCCGGGAACTCGGCGATGCCGGAAAAAGGGTGCATACCGCCCGTTCACGAAATGACCAGGTTATAACCGATCTTAAATTATACTACCGCGAAAATCTCACTGACATCGTCAGCCTGGTTAACGGTCTGGTCAATACCCTCATCGAAAAAAGTGCCGAGACCAAAGACGACCTGATTCCGGGTTATACCCATTTCCAGGTGGCTATGCCCTCGTCGCTGGGTATGTGGTTCGGTTCGTACGCAGAAGCACTCACCGAAGACCTGATGATGGTGCGCGGAGCCTTCAGTTATACTAACCAGAACCCACTTGGTTCAGCTGCAGGCTACGGATCTTCATTCCCTGTAGACCGCGACCTGACCTCCCGCCTGCTGGAATTCGACGACTTGCATGTAAATTCCGTAAATGCCCAACTTTCGCGTGGTAAGACGGAAAAATTCCTCATGTCCGCTTTGTCTTCCGTCGCTTATACCTTATCGAAAATGGCGATGGATCTGGTGCTATACATGAGTCAGAACTTCGATTTTATCCGCCTGAGCGAAGACCTGACAACGGGTTCCAGCATCATGCCACATAAAAAGAATCCCGATGTTCTTGAGCTCATCCGTGCCCGCTGTAACCGGGTCCAGTCAAAAGAATTTGAGGTGATGTCGGTGATCAACAACCTGCCATCGGGGTACCACCGTGATTTCCAGCTGCTGAAAGAGATCTGCTTCCCGGCCGTGAGCGAACTGAAGGAATGCCTTCAGATGATAACGTTCATCATTCCAAACCTTATTCCGAATAAGGATGTCCTTTCAAAAGAGATCTACCAGTATGTTGGCAGCGTTGATGCTATTAATGAAAGAGTGAAAGAAGGACTGCCTTTCCGGGACGCTTATGTGCAGGTAGCTTCAGAGATCGACAAAGGCCGGTTCAGGCCCGGCAGCCAAGTTAAAACAACACATACTGGCAGCATTGGAAATCTGTCCAATGACAGGATCGTCCGCAAACTGGAACGGATTATCCCCGACTTTCAAATCGAAAAATACGCCACATTCCAGGAAAGATTTGTCGAAGATCTAAAGAAGAAGTTGACATGAAGCATCGTAAGAATTTAATTAACAAGCAAAAAATCGTGCTTAAGATAGGGTCAAGCTCACTGACCCATCCTAACGGCCGGCTGAATCTTATGCGGATAGAAAAACTGGTTCGTGTTATTGCCGACATGCACAATGAAGGCCGCCAGGTGATACTGGTGTCTTCGGGTGCCATTGCTACAGGAGCGGGGAAAATGGGCCTGGATAAAAAACCGGGGGATAAGATTAAGAAACAGGCTCTCGCGGCCATTGGCCAGGCCGAGCTTATCAAGATATATGATAAGTTCTTTGAAGAATACAACCTGACCGTTGCGCAGGTATTGTTGACAAAAGACGGTATCGAAAATACCGTCCGTCGTCGCAATGCCCGGAATACCATCAATGAGCTGGTCAATATGGGTATTATTCCCGTGATAAACGAGAACGATACCGTGTCGACCGATGAGATCGAATTTGGTGATAACGATACCCTCTCGGCTACCGTTGCAACGTTAGTGGATGCCGATCTGCTAATCCTGCTCAGCGATATTGACGGCATGTTCACCAGCAATCCGAAAGAGAATGAGTCGGCCAGACTGATCTCAAAAGTTACAGAGCTTACCGATGAGCTGACAGCCTGTATTTATGAGAACAAGTCAAGTTTCGGTACCGGTGGGATGACCTCGAAGTTGCTGGCTGCAAAACACTGCATTGAACACAACGTTGATATGGTGATCACCAACGGAACCGACCCTTACGTTATTCACGAACTCCTTGAGGGTAAGGATGTGGGAACCCTTTTTGTGTCGAAGGAATCACTCGCCTGTTGCGGTGAAGAAGATTAACGTTTCATAAATCTGCTACGAACGGACCGGTCTCGCCCAGTGACCCGTCACCAAAAACATCAACACCATGGAAGAATTAATCCAAAAAGGGAAAAACGCCAAAAAGGCCTCCTATATACTCTCGAATGCTTCATCTGTAGCAAAGGATAACGCACTGCTCACAGCGGCCAAAAATCTCGTGACCCAATCTGCCACCATATTGCAGGCTAATTCAAAAGACCTTGAGAATGCAGGCCAAAACGGACTGAAAGGCGCCATCATCGATCGGCTCAGGCTTACGGAAGAAAGGATCGCCGGAATAGCTGAGGGCCTGACACAGCTGGCAGCTCTTGACGATCCGGTAGGCGAGGTGGAGTCGATGTGGAAACGCCCCAACGGGCTGATGATAGGTAAGAAGCGTGTTCCGATCGGGGTTATCGGGATGATCTATGAAGCCCGGCCGAATGTGACCGTTGATGTATTCGGTCTATGTATCAAAACCGGAAATGTTACCATTCTTCGCGGGGGAAAGGAAGCCTTCAACTCGAACAATGCTTTGGTTGAAATTCTGCGTTCATCCCTTCAGGAAGCAGGCCTGCCGGGGGATGCTGTGCAACTTGTTCAGGATACAACGCGCGACAGCGCCGTGGCCATGATGAAACTCAATGACTACCTTGATCTTCTCATTCCAAGGGGCGGGGCCGGACTGATACAGACTGTTGTGATGAACTCAACGGTGCCGGTTATTGAAACGGGAGTGGGTCACTGCCACGTTTATATCGACGAATGGGCAGACAAGACCAAAGCTGTGCAAATCACCTATAATTCAAAAACCCACCGCCCGGGGGTATGCAATGCGGCCGAAAGTCTTCTTATTCATGAAAAGGTTATGGCGGAATACCTGCCAGTGATTTACGAATGGCTCAGCAAAAAGAATGTAGAGATCAGAGGTGATGAGAAAGTCTGTGCCTTGCTGCCCGATGCCAGGCCGGCTACTGAAGAAGACTGGTCGACCGAATACCTCGATTATATCATGTCGGCCAGGGTGGTAACCTCAGCAGAAGAAGCCATACAACATATCAACAAGTACGGATCGGGTCACTCGGAAGCTATCGTTACCGAAAATTATACCAATGCGCAGAAATTTCTCAACGAGGTAGATGCTGCAGCCGTCTATGTCAATGCTTCCACGCGCTTTACCGATGGTTTCGAGTTTGGCTTTGGTGCCGAGATCGGCATCAGCACCCAGAAGCTCCATGCTCGCGGTCCCATGGGACTGAAAGAACTGACCTCGACGAAATATGTGATTTACGGCGACGGGCAGATCCGGGAGTAGAAAGCCATGGTGAGAACTGGATCATAAAAGGCGGATCTGAAATTTTATGGCTGTTTAATGGCTGCCCCGGTCCATGGCTTTTAACATATCTTCCAGGTCCGGCTCAGGAATTTTAACGATTGAACCATGACGAAATACATCTTTAAAACCCACCTTTTCAGGTGTTATTTCGGAGGACCAGTCTTCCATGTTATGTGAGGTTATGTAACGGTATCCTTTATTTTTATCATAAGAGTCATAATACAGGACCAATGCAGTGTCAGCGGGAATGACTATGGCGCCCTCGGTGAACCGTTGGGTGATAGCATGGTTCCCGTGAAAAGGTCCTTCAAAATACCTGGAATGTGCCAGGACAATATTCTTCCCCGTTTTCCTCTCGTCTTTAAAGAAGATGTAGTATAACGAATCGGTCTTGTAAATGGTGGCGTCGATGGCATTAAAGCCCGGATCCCAGAATTTACGTGCAGGGGTGAAGGTCTTAAAATCTTTGGTACTGCTTATGTAGAACCGGTGATTCCACACTGCTGTCCACCATTTATCGGGATTTCCTGGGGGAGTGTAATCCTTCTTGAGTGTCGAAGACCAAATGACATAAAGACTGTCATTACCTGCATAAAATTCTGGTGCCCATACGTTGACGAAATCCTGCCCGCGACCGGGATTACTGACGGTTACAAACTTTTCATTTGCCCAGTGGAGGCCATCTTCAGAACTTGCATAACCAAAACCACTTTCTCCGCAGGTCCATACAATGTGGAAGCTTCCGTCTTTCGTTCTGATTACGCTCGGATCCCTAAAGACTTTCCATTCGCCCAGCTCAGGGTTAAAAATGCCCGAAGCCAGTTTATGCCATGTTTGCAGATCATGGCTGTATGCCACGTATAACCCACCATGTTCCCCTGCCTGGCCCTCGAAGTAATAGAGGAGGTAAGCATCACGGGTTTGGGCCCGTGCTATGCCTGCCGGGAATAATACGCCCTGTAGTAGTAACAGGAGGGAAAAAATCGGGAAATACATTTTCTTCATAATCATAAAGTATTAAAATATAGCGATATAAATGTGTTTATCAGGTCATTAAAATTGACTAAAGGATCACGATTGCGGGCCCTGTTCTTAACACGGGTAACCGTATAATGTAGGCCTGGTTTACTTTGTAAGCACAATTATGATCCTGACTTCCGCATCAATTACCGAGTCGCGCATTATGGCCCTGCTCCAGTCCGGACCGTTCTTTATGAGGCGGATGGCTTCGTCGGAGAAATCATTTCCCGGAGACTTTACAACTTTGATGCCCGCCGGCCGGTTGTCCTCGTCGACGGAGAATTTTAGAACGACGGTGGCCTTGTCCCTATCCGGATGCCCGGAAGGGAATACCCGGTTTTTTTCAAGGTAATTATCAAAAGCATCGAATCCACCCACCGGTTTAGGTGGCGTATATGCCGGTTTATCCTCTTCGGAATGAATGACTGTAACGGCCCCGGTGACATCAGCCTTTTTCTTTGTGCCATATCCGGTTACCACGACTTCATCCATTGACAAAACGCCGGGCTCAAGGTCGAGATTGACATCCGAACCGGGTCCTGTTTGTTTTTCGCGGCTTTCCATACCAATCATGCTGGCTACCAAAGTAACCGTTGTATCTGAAGCTGGCACGGCAAGATTATATTTACCGTCTACATCGGTTACAGTTCCTTTTGTAGTACCCTTTATCATCACGGTAGCCCCGGGGATGGGTGACGAATCTTCGGCAGAAATAATTTTCCCCGAAACCGATGTTGGCATGGCCGCTCTTTTAGCCGAAGCGATGTTTCTGTCGGGGAGCCGTGTTTGAGGTGCGGCCTTTTCTTTCGTGAAGGATGGTTCGTTTAAAGCAATTCCGGGGACAATCTCAGGTTTGTCTATTGTTTCAGACAATTCAGGTGATTCTGACCTGGCAGTGACGATGGCTTCTTCAGGTACTGCCTCAGACGAAATCTCGGGCTGTTCCTGAATCTCTAAAGTCTTCTCTTCCCGAGGCTGTCCCGGTAGTTCCTGTTTTGCCTGCACGTCTCCGGAAGGTTTCACATTTTTATCCCGGTTGGAATCATCTGCAGCAACTATTTCCTCATCGTTTGAGGCTATAGGCGGTATGGCTTTTTCCCTGTCGGGGGGCGTCTTTTTCCCGGCATTTTCGATCCTGGCCATTCGTTCAGACCTCAGTTCACTGATCTTATGATCGAAAACAAGGTATGCCGAGGTGACCAGGATCAATCCGGCGATTACAGCTGCCACACGATAGAGGACGATGCGGTGATGGTGGTCCGTCCTGCTTTCGTGCCATCGTGACTGAAGCTCCTCCAGGTCATTGTATACCTCCTCCTCGGGGAGTGAAGTGAGCCCTTCGAGTGCCTCCCCGGCAAACGGATCTTTCTGTAGTTCCTTTTCAAACGCATTGCGTTCTTCACCACTCATGCGGTCGGCGAGATAATCGCGTAAGGCTTTCGGATCCAGGTTTCTATGCTTCTTTTTGCCGGACATGTTTTTTCTGTTCAAGGCAGTTTTTTAAGTTGCGTTTCCCGTTCTGCAGATAACTTTTCACCTTCTTCTCATCCATCTCCAGGTTAGTCGCTATCTCGCGGTAACATTTATTATTATAATAGAACATCAGGATACATTCCTTCTGTTCAGCCTTCAGGTTTTCGATGCAATCCTTCAAGTCAGCATCGGTATGAGCTGTCTCTTCATCAACAGGATGCAGATCGTGTTCATTTTCCATAATAAAAGCCTGCTCAATGGCGAATATCTTATGTTTGTCGTCTTTCGTTTTAGCAGACCTGATATGCATCAGGCAGTGATTTTTTGTCATAACATAAAGCCAGGGCCGGAACTCCCTGATCTCGTGCCGGAGCATCTTTCCCGGCAGCGTCTCAAAAATCTGCATCACCGCATCTTTCGACTCCTCACGGTTGTGAAGATGTTTAAGACATACACCATATACCAGGTGCATGTACCGATTGAATAACTCACCGATCACATGCCTGTCTCTTGTTTCCCGGTAGATAACAACCAGCTCCGGGTCGGAAAGAGATTGGATATTTCGGCGCCGTTTCAGATTCACAATGAATTTTATTATACCTGAATAAATGGGATTATGGAGGAAAATTAGGGTTTAATAGTGACAATGGCAAATGGATTATTTCCAAAGAGAAGAAGTTGTTTTATACGGTGATTTCGACGGTTGAAGCTTATATCCTGTTCATTGGAGGACGTGCCTTTCTTAAACAGCAAGCCGTGAAGGACAAATTGAAAGAGAGGTTAAAACGGATGGTATTTTTAAGATATACGTCAACACTAAACCTTAGATAATATGATTACTACCTCTGTTGATCCGAAAAATATAAGACTGAAAAACATTCGGTTTTATGGAATTTCCAAAACCCCTGCATCCTGTTCATGAATTCAAACCATAAAAATCCGAAATCATGAAAACAATTATGTCAGTCATTACCGTTTTGATCCTGTCGGCTATCCTGATGTCGGCCGGGCAGACCTATACCATTACCGGTAAAGTTACCGATGAAACGGGCAGTCCGTTGCCCGGAGTTACCGTCGTTGTAAAAAGCACCAACCATGGCGTGGTTAGCGGTGTTGACGGTAAATACAGTATTAACGTCGCAGATAACGATAAGACCATTGTCTTTTCCTGCATTGGATATGAAAGTCGTGAAATAAAAATCTCAGGCCGGCTGATTATTGATGTGGTCATGAAAACCAGTAATCTTCAGCTAGAGGAAGTCGTTGTGTCCGGCTATGCTGTAAAAGATAAGCACCGGGGCAACCGGGTTGCCAGTCTGGAAATGAAATCAGTCGGCCGAATGGCTTACGATGCTTCTCCACCTGCCACGTATTATAATCCAGACTTTAATACGGAGGGTTACTCAACCATCCACGAAAACGGTTATAAAGACGTGTTGAAACAACCGCTGTCAACTTTTTCGGTGGATGTTGACAAAGCGTCCTATTCGAACGTTAGGCGGTTTATCAATCAGGGACAACTTCCCCCGGTCGATGCTGTCAGGGTTGAGGAAATGATCAATTATTTTTCATACAATTATCCTGAGCCTGAAGGAGAACACCCGTTTTCAGTTTACACCGAACTTTCAACATGCCCATGGAACGGTAAGCACCAGTTATTGCATATTGGCCTGAAAGGGAAAAGCATGGATAAGGAGGAACTGCCACCGTCCAACCTGGTTTTCCTGCTGGATGTTTCCGGTTCCATGAATTCACCGAATAAACTGCCATTGCTGAAATCGGCTTTTCGGATGCTTGTAAACGAGCTAAGAGCATCCGACCGGGTAGCTATCGTGGTTTATGCCGGTGCTGCAGGCACTGTTCTCGAATCGACCCCCGGAAACAGGAAGGAAAAGATCATGCAGGCGATAGAAAATCTGCAGGCTGGTGGGTCTACAGCCGGAGGACAAGGACTCCAACTGGCATATAAGTTAGCCTCTCAAAATTTTGCCGAAGGCGGAAACAACCGGATCATCCTGGCTACAGACGGAGACTTTAATATAGGTGTGTCAAGCAATGCCGAAATGGAACGACTTGTGGAGAAGGAAAGAGGCAGAGGTATTTATATGACGGTCCTGGGCTTTGGTATGGGCAATTACAAAGATGACAAAATGGAGATCCTTGCCGATAAAGGAAACGGTAATTATGCTTATATCGATAATATCCAGGAAGCACGAAAAGTGCTGGTTAGTGAATTTGGCGGCACACTTTTTACCATAGCCAAAGATGTTAAGTTCCAGCTCGAGTTTAACCCAAAACGGGTAAAGGCATATCGTTTAATTGGTTATGAAAATCGTTTATTAAACGACGAAGACTTCAACGACGATCGGAAAGATGCCGGTGAAATTGGTGCCGGTCATACGGTAACAGCTCTGTACGAACTTATTCCTGCCGGTACCGAGGAAATAAGCGGGAAGATAGATCCTCTTAAATACCAGGAAAACCGTGGAAAGGCAGAGGCAGATCTGTCTGCTGAGCTTCTCACCGTTAAACTCAGGTATAAAAAACCCGACGGGAATACGAGTATTCTGATAGAGAAACCGGTTCGGGGCAAGGTACTGGATATGGACCAGGCATCTGATAATTTCAGGTTCTCAGCTGCCGTTGCCGAATTTGGCATATTGCTTCGCAATTCTGAGTATAAGGCCAGTGCAAGTTTCGAACAGGTTACTGAACTCGCCGGGAAAGGAAGGGGCGCGGACAGCGAAGGGTACCGTGGTGAATTTATACGACTGGTTAAGACCACCGAATCTCTGCAGGGATTATCTTTGAGGGACAACTAATTGTTATGGACGGAGTTTGTCAAATTTATTTTCTGTCACCGGAGGGACAGGTCAATGCCTGTCCCTCCGGTTTTA
>DASQZK010000784.1:0-2756 GCA_035638735.1 Bacteroidales bacterium | reverse complement strand
ATGATATTTTCGCCGGGAATGTTCGCTCGTCTCCCGTCATTATTCCGGCCCGATTTGATGGCGATGCAGTCGTCTCCCGTATTGAAGCGGCAGTTTTCAACAAGAATATTCCGGCTCGACTCAGGGTCGAAACCATCGTTGTTCGGACCATGGCTGTCCGCTTTTACATTCCTCACGATAATATTTTCAGAGAATACCGGATGTATCAGCCAGAACGGGGCATTCATAATCGTTACATCTTCGACCAGTATGTTCCTGCACTTGTAAAAATTGATAAACTGCGGTCTTAAAAAAGCGCCCGGCCCCATGATTCTTTTTTCGACCGGGACCTGTTCTCTTTCGTATTGCTGGAGCAAAGGCCGGCCTTTGGGATTCAACTGGCTGTTCATTCCTGCTTTCCACCCGTATTCACGCCGTCCTTTCCATGTCCACCAGTTCGAACTGTCGGCCTGTCCATCAAGAATCCCTTCCCCGGTTATCGCGACGTTTTCACAGTTGTTGGCATAAACCAGGGGTGAATAATTATAACAGTCCATGCCTTCCCACCGGGTTATTACCAGAGGAAGGTAATCTTCCGGATCCGTTGAAAACACCAGACGGGCACCCTTGCTCAAATGCAGGTTCACATTGCTTTTAAGATGCACGGACCCGGTATGGAATTCCCCGGCCGGGACAACTACCCTGCCGCCTCCACCTGCCGAACAGGCCTCAATGGCCTTACGAATGGCCCGGGCATTATTTTTAGCGCCTTCTGTGGCCCCATAATCCGTAATGTCAAAGCCGGCTTTACTGAATTGAGGTTCGCTGATCCGGCCGAGTATCCTTTCCATATCCGACCAGCCATCTGTCCGGCCCGTATTCAGTTGAAAGGCATATAATAACACGCCGGTGACTATGACTGTAAAAATTAGGTAAATACTTCTTTTTCTCATCCTCGATTGTTTAATCAAACCTTTTCCAAATGAATATCCATAAAGTGTTTGCCATCTCCCTTCCTTGTCGTTCCCTGTTAAAAAGATGCAAGTGTATATAATTTACACAATTAGTGTGTAAAAATTATACATATCCGAATGTTTATCCGGTATCGGACTTTTCAGATGTCATCATTTAGTTACCTGGTATACCTGAACTTTTGCCTGTAAAACAGGGAGAATGTCCGGTTACCAGTTTTCAAAAGATACCTTTCAGGGCGGATGGCATGCACGTATCAAGGCGGTTCTTTTCAGATAATTATCCCCGGTTGAAAAGATGCTGTGGATAAGATCCAAAGCGCCCGGTACACAGGAATCCGCCCTGGTGGTATCTAAAAGCTATTGTACAAGCAGTTTTTTTGCTATTCTGTTTTCACCTGCAATTCTCAAATAATAGATTCCCTGGTTCAGCCCGGAGATATCGATGGTGTTTTCAATGCCTGTGTTTGAAAGGATTCGCACAAGCCGGCCGGTGGAATTATAGATTTCAATGGCGGCCCCTGCTTTTTCCATCCTGACGGTTACCTGGCCGGAAGCGGGGTTGGGGAATAACCGGAAGCCGGGATTGGCATCCAGGTTATGAATACCTTCGCCGATGGGATTCCACCTGGGATCGCCAATGATGGTACCTTCGGGGCTCCATTGCAGCAGGTCGGAACCCAGCGGCAGGCTAAAGTCGCCGTTATCCGGATCGGTCCACTCCGGGTCAAAATTTTCGAGGTTATACTCGGTTTTATTCCAGGTCGTGGCTGCATAGGTACCTTCCGTAACGATAAAATCCGGTGTCATGGCAGTGTTCATCATCTGCAGGGTGGCAAGTTCATTCACACGCCAGCCATTCACGGTCACCAGGTCCGATACATTGGTTCTTCCCAGTATACAGCTCTGGATAACCAGGGTTGCCTGGTCATTGTCCGCGATATCGAACAGGTAGTTGCCTGATTTCCCGCCTCCCATATTGTTAAAGGTGCAGTTTTCGATGAGCACATCCATGGGAGAAGGAACAACATTCTGGCAATCGATTATCTTATTAAGAAAATCGTACAGCGTTGAATTGGTCAGGGTAAAGGCGTTGAATGTAATTTTTGATTTCAGGCGGAACGGGCCGTAATCACTGCCTCCCCTGAAGTCGTGTGCCACGATATTATCGAAGAGAAAATTATCAACGGTATACGTGTCGCGGTCACCGCGTACGATACTCTTATTGAAGTTCCGGATGTGGCTGTTTGTAATTGAGATATCACCAAAAGCGTTGGCTGTGTTACCGCTTACCAGGTTTAAAAGGTAATCGGCAACCACGTTCTCCTGGTTCTCCGTTCCGGTTAAAGAATCGACTTCAAAACCAGAGATCTCAAGTCCCGTAAGAAGGAAGCTTACATCATCGGCCTGCACATCAATTTGTTTAATGTACAGCAGCGGGTATGATTCACCCGGTTCACCTTTAATTACAAGTGACTTATCGACCACGACACCCTGGTACTGGGCTTTGTGCAGTCCCTGCATAACATAGATCGTATCGCCGGCGGAAGCGTCCTGGACGGCAGTGATGAGGTCATCTCCCGGATTCACTTCGATAACCGCCTGGTTGTAGGCGTTAAGAAATGAAACACAGAATAAAAGGCTTAAAATGTAAATTTTCTTTTTCATAAGATATGTGATTTTAGTTCAACATGATGTCTTTCATATAAAATTTGCATTAAAGATTTTGTCAGTGGCCAAAGTCATCTGTCAGGTTAGGGTTTATATCCAGGATACTCTGGTGGATGGGCAGGAGTTCCTTCTTAC
>DASQZK010000783.1:0-24800 GCA_035638735.1 Bacteroidales bacterium | reverse complement strand
CAGTCATTATGGCTAAAAATCGTATTCTAATACTATCCTCCGCTAATTCGTCATTATTCTCACTTAAATTTAAAAAATTTCAGGAGTATCAACAATAAAATGATATCAAAATAATCAACAAGTTTTTCTCGTATAAGTTTCAATACTTTTGATATTTGTGCTTCAAGCGTTTAAACCAACGGATCACGTTTACGGTCAATCTCGTCATATTTGAATCTTTCAAACCTGCTAGTCAGAAGATTACAGCTCATTCATCCTGTAATTCCTTGACGGATAAAGCAATAGCCGTCTGAAGGTTTTTACCGCTATTCAGCGACAGTATGAGTACTTCGGAGGTTGTTTGTCAGTCCAGGTAGTAGCGAAACAGACCGTCAATCATTTTGTAACCATTCCGGTGATACAGGGCATGCCCGTTAAGAAGCTCTTCTTTTTTCATGATATAAGGACCATCGGTAAGTTCATTACTACAATGTTCTGCCAGATCAGATATGCCGTGTCGTGTCATCTCGGGGTGAAATTGAAGGGCGACAACATTGTCGCCATACAGAAAGGCCTGACAGGGTGTGGCATCGGAACTATAGAGAAGCCGGGCTCCGCGGGGCAGTGAAAACGTGTCGCCATGCCAGTGAAAAACCGTAAACACGTCGGGAAGAAAGCCAGGCACATCGCCAGTCATACTTTTCTTTACCGGGTACCACCCAATCTCGGTATACAGCCCCGGTTTGACTTCAGCACCCAGGGCACTGGCTATCAGCTGAGCCCCCAGGCAGAAGCCAAAGATCTTTTTCCCGCTCTCAATGGTTTCACGTATAAACCGTTTTTCACCGGTCAGCCACGGGTACGTTTCCTCATCATGGATGCTCATGGGACCTCCCATGACCACTAATGCATCAAACGATCCGGAAGCCGGCAGCGCTTCGTTGGCATACAGCCTGGTAGTGTTAACCTTATAACCTGAACGCTGACATACTTCAAGGATGTGACCGGGTGATTCGAAAGGGACATGTTGAAAAAATTGTATAATCATCGTTGTGCGATTTATTGCCGGACATCAAAGTCAGGATAGGTAAGTCGATGCCTCACCAAATATCTCCGCGTCCAAATTTTTACCTAAAATATGACTTTTTGATTGCGACCGGAAAGAAAATGACCTGTTTTTTTATATGAAATTCATACCTTTGAGTCTTTAAATAATCTCACTATGCAGGAACGGCACTTTCACCGTGATAAGTATTTCGAAGAACAGGCGTATACTTCCAAACATTATGTAATCCCATTTATTGAGGAGGTCATGAAACTCGACCCCGGTATGGAAGTCCTTGAAATTGGTTGTGGTGAAGGTGGAAACCTGAGACCTTTTCTCGAAATAGGATTAAAAGCAACTGGAGTGGATCTTCTTGAAAGCAAAATTGAAAATGCGAAGAAGATATACCGGAATTATTCCCACAAAAATAATCTTACCCTTGTGTGCGAAGACATCTATGATGTAGGCGACCGTTTCGACCATAGGTTTGATGTCATTATTATGCGTGACGTGCTGGAGCACATTCACAATCACGAGAAGTTTTTGCATTATGTCAAACGCTTCCTGAAACCCCGGGGAAAATTTTTCCTGGGGTTCCCGCCCTGGCAAAACCCGTTTGGCGGACATCAGCAGATGTGCCAAAGCCGTTTACTCAGCAAAACGCCCTTCCTCCACCTTCTGCCCGGCAAACTGTACCCTGCCACAATGAAACTTTTCGGCGAAGCACCGGGAAACATCATTAACCTTCTGGAAATAAGGGATACCCGAATAACCATAGAAAAATTCAGGAAATTGATACGACTGGAAAACTACCAGGTAAAAAAGGAAGTGTTCTGGTTCATCAACCCAAACTATGAAATCAAGTTCAGGCTGAAACCAAGAAAGCAGAGCAGACTCATCTCTTCCCTGCCTTTCTTCCGGAATTTCATGATCACAACCTGCTATTACGTTCTCGAATATAATCCTTCCTGAGCACAGGCAGCTTGATCCATATTTTACCTGGAACGTCATCTTACTGTATTCAAAAAAAAACCTGCCCACAGCCAGGGACAGGTCAACCAAATGGTTATTTAGCACAAAGAAACTATTTTGATCCGGTTTTCACAGTAACATAATATGTTAGTGTCATCTTAAAACTGTAATTCTTACCTTCCACCATGTATGGCTTACCCGACGAATCGGTGAGTTCATAACCGGCATCAAAATAAAAGCGGCCGGGCGAATTAAGCCATCCTGCAATCAGATCGGTACCGGCACTAATTTCGTCCACATTATCCTGCTCACCAGCGGAAACCACATTGGCCAGTTTCACTTTCCGGATATCTGCAACATGAAAACTTTTTGTACTGTCAACGTCCCAGGCATTCACTGTACCGTTGAAATACATATCATCGGGTGCCTGGTAATCTGAAATTTGCCAGGTGATTTTATTTATCGTAAAACCATCAATGTGATCTTTAAAATCATTGTAATCAGACGAACTGGTAACATCTACCAGGGTCGAAACGGTATAACCGGAACTGTTGGTAATATGTACGGTAAACGTTTTTGAGTAATCAGTATCCACATCGGGTATCAAGCTGTCAAATAAACTACAGCCTGGCAAAAGTAGTAGAAGTGCAATGACCGGAAGCATCAGTTTATTTCTCATAACTCCCTCTTTGTTTACTTTATTACTATTGCAATATAGCAACCTCAAGCACGCTGATAAAGGATTCGGGCGAAATTTAGATTAACACGGTCAGTGGTTACTTCAATGCTTGTTTTGTGTAGACAAGCTTTCGCATCAACCAAAAGAATTACACCCGTAAGCCTGTTCTGCCCGAATACACGAAAATTAGTGAAGGAAAATCCTGACCTGATACAACGGGGTTCTTAAACCATTTTTGGCATTCCATTGATTTGAATGATAAAATATGAGTAAATTTTACACGTTTATGTCTATTTATTATACACCTAAGCCGATATTACCATTCACTTATATGAAAGGTGCATAAATTTAAGATGCTATTTACCTTAGGTTCCGCTACAAATATTCATGAAACTCCTTATATTTGAGCAAGGATTGTCAAACTTTGTCATTAATTATTCTTAAAAGTAACCGAATCCTGATGCTGTCTTTCCAACGATTACACCTGGTCTTCTTTTTCCTTACATTGGTAACAGTAAGCCTTACTGCGCAGGATACTATTACTATTGACAGTGACTTTTCCGAGATCAAGATTCATCCTGTACAGGTAGGTGTTCTGGTCGACTATCCGGATACTTTTCAACTCGGGGATCTGAGATACATGAATTTTCGCATCGATACCGGATCGGTGGAGAAATCGGCGGAGGAGGTTGAATACGCCCGGTATTTCAGACTGATTATCAGGAATGTATCGTATAATCCAATAGATATCAGCCTTTCGAGAAGTATTCCGGATCTGTTAAACGTATACGTCTACGATAATTCAGGAACGATAATACGAAGTGACAAGCTGAACATACGGGGATTAAAACTCTTTGGCCGTATCCAGGTTCAACCGGGAAAAAGCCGCGAGTTATTCATGGAATTGCTCAAGAATGACGACAATGTGTTTCCGGGGGCCAGGAATTTACAGTTCCGTCTGTTCAACTACAATCATTTTCTGCAACAGGAATTACCAAACAGATTTATCGATGCTCTTTTAATCGGCCTTCTCCTTTTCAGTGCCATTCTAAACCTGATACTGGGCCTCATTCTCAAGCGTTCTTCATTCATCAGTCTTTTCTTTTATCTTCTCTCTCTGGTCCTTTTTTCATTCTCCTTTCTTGGCTTTTACGATGAGTTTATTATGCATACCCGGATAAATATTCCGATCAGTCTTCCATCTTATTTTCTGACATTAATTCTGTTTCTACGGGTGAGCAAAAAATACCTGCAGCTGGAAAAGCATCTTCCGGGCTGGAATACGGTTACCAATGTGATCATGTTTTTCCTGATCATATCAATACCTTATTATTACCTCACTGTTTACGTTAAGGACTTGTATAATAATTTCCTGGCCTTTTCGTCACTTTTCTTTTTTGTAGCAGCAGCACTTCTCGGGTTGATTGAGTCGGCCATTCTTCTTCAAAAAGAGCAGAAGGCCAAGTTCTTTTTGATTGCTAATCTCCTGGTTGTTATTTCCCTGGCCATCAACATTTTTCTCGACAACAAATACCCTGTTGTTGTTGGTTCGGTGATCCAGGGCTTCATTTTCACCTTTGGCCTTGCCGAGGAGATCAAGATCCTCGATCGCCAGAAATTAAGATTTCAGCAGAGATATATCAAGCAGCTTGAGGTAAACCTCAACCTGAAAGATAATCTGACAGCCGAACTGGAGCAAAAGGTAAATGAGCGTACGGGTGAATTAAAGCATGCCAATGAGGCTTTGCGTGAGAAAAACGCCATTGTGGAGCAGCAGAAAGAGCTCCTGGAGATCCGGAATAAAGAGATCAAAGACAGTATTGAATATGCCAGGCGTATCCAGAATGCGTCATTTCCATCGCGCAAAATTCTTGAAGAGATTACCCGTGATTATTTCATCATGTATAAACCGCGCGACATTGTAAGTGGTGACTTTTACTGGTTTGGGGAAGTCGACGACAAAATCATCATCATTGTTGCCGATTGCACAGGGCATGGGGTTCCTGGCGCTTTTATGAGTATGTATGGCATTGCTTTCCTTAATGAGATCATCAACAAGGAAAAGATTTACCAGCCACACGATATTCTGAATCTTCTCAGAGACAAGATATCAAGTTCACTGAACCGTGGTGACAATGAATTCGAGACCATGGACGGCATGGATATGTCGGTTCTTACCTACGACCCTGTAAATTCGCGGATTCTGTTTGCCGGGGCGAATAATGCCATGTATTATATGCGTGAAGGAGAACTCAGCATAATAAAGGCCGACAAGATGCCAGTAGCCTATTATCAGAAAATGGATCCCTTCATCATGGAGGAGATTAGCATCCTTAAAGGCGACTGTATCTATCTGTTCACCGATGGGCTTATTGATCAGTTCGGTGGCGACATGGGCAAGAAGTTCCTGTCGAAGCGATTAAAAGATGTCATTTCCGACATCTCGCACTTACCCATGAACGACCAACATGAAAAACTTGAAGAAGCATTCTCCACATGGAAGGGCGACTATTTCCAGGTCGATGATGTACTGATGGTTGGTATAAGAATTTAACTTGAGAAACACGCAGTTCCGTTCAGGGAAACAGAACTGCGTGTTAACCCAAATTGAACGCTCTACTCAACCGCACTGATCCATTTTTTAACCAGAGACTTTCGACATAATCAACCTGGATTTTTTCTCATTCAAATTGATTGGCTGCCACAGCCGGCAGCACTTCGAACTTTAAGTTTCTCAATATGTAAAGTTCATGTCGTCTAAAGCCTTCTGTATCTCCGGACACGACATGAAGAGGTTCCATAAAAGTCCTGACCGCTCATTTTCGATCATACTAATTATTGGTCCCTGGTCGATAGCCAGGTAGGAATTGGCGTACCAGTTGTTAGTCGGGCTGAATGCATCGTAAAATCCGTAAGTACCCCAGAGTTTATCACCAAGGAAATAGTAGAATGTATGAATGGCATTCATTGACTGTTCAGGCGTATAGGGCAGCGAAGAAATAGCGGCGGTAGGTGTCAGAACACCCCGGTCGTTTGTGGGTGAATGGGCCGAGTACCCTTGGTAACCGTCACTTGCCGTCAGTCCCCAGCAATCTTTTGTATAGCCGGCATAATGTTGCGGATTGGCGGCGCAATAGGCCCAGTTAATAAGGCTGTGGTTAACATTTTGTTCCCAGTAGTTCACGTATGGTCCACGGAGGTTACGTGGGTCAAGCCCCAGGAAGGAATATTGCGTGAAGAATAACGGCCCGCCATAAGCAGGCCCCATAGGGAGAACGTAACCATAATAATCACTCCCGTTCAGTATTGACCCGCTGTTCATATATCCTTCATAATAGGATGAAGCAGGAATAGAATGTTGGGGCGAGCCTATTCCGAGGACATAGCATATCATGGTTTCATTATATCCCTGGAGCTTGAGGTTGATTTCCCATCCGGTGGTGGGCGACCAGTGCCAGTAGAGGGCATGTTCGCCACGCGAATAAAAATCATATTCGACGGTTTGCCACAGGGCGTTAATACGGTCAATCAGCGCTTTTTCTACCAGTACCGAAGGTTCGAGGTACTGTCTGAAAGTAAGGAGTCCTTGAATCATAAATGAAGTCTCTACCAGGTCGCCCCCGTCATCGTTAGGACTGAAAGGGATAGTCTGGCCGGTTGAGCCGTTCAGCCAGTGTGGCCATGCACCATGAAAGCGATCGCAGGTCTCAAGGAAGGTCAGTATTTTGTCCATGCGCTGCAATGCCTGTGCGCGGGTGATGAAACCGCGTTTAACACCTACGATGAGGGCCATTACCCCAAAGCCTGATCCTCCAATGGTAACGACATCACCACTGCCCATCCGTTCCCTGGCAAGGCCGCATGCGGGGTGTGCATAATCCCAGAAATAGCCGAAGGTCTGCTGCTGTATTTTTGTCAGTAACGCCTCATCGCTGACAACAGGAAAGTTATACACCGAATCGATGGCTGTGAAAAAAGCGTTGGTGTAACCGGTAAAAACAAAACCATTTGAAGAGGTCAGGTTCGAAGATACAGTGACATAATATTTTCTCAATCCTTGTAGTGAAGCGTTGGTGGTAAGGGTAACTTCGGTGGAATCAGCGGAAAGCCGGGTGGAAAAATCGCTGGTACCAGTGATGGTAAAAAAAGGTGCATAGGTATCGGGGTTGAGTGGTTGAGAGAAGACAAAGGCAATATTCACCGGGGCAGGATCAATGCCCACGTTACGCGCTGTGGCCATAAGATTCACACCATTGACCTGGATTGAAACAAGATCCAGCGAGCCTTGCCTGGTAATAAAATCATAAGTAAATCCCGGAAAGCGCTCTCCTTTGGAACCTGTTAATTCAGGTGTCACGGCAAGACTGTAAGAAGTGCCATATTCAAGTGCTGACAAAGGGTCAAGGACTACAGATGTATTATTGTCGAGAAAGGCGATATGTGCTTTAACCGTAATGCCATCTTTCGTAATCATTATGTGGTTGGCGATACCATTGGTATCGACCGAAGTACTGAAGGTGACGATGAAATTCCTGTCTACCGGGACATTCCGGGTGATGTCGTTAAATTTCAGTATAACATCGCCGGCATGTGTACTTTGCAACTGAATAAAACCGCTATCTGCCGGGGTTGTTTTTTCCTTCTTTGAACACGAAACAGTCAGAGCCAGCATTAAAGATGATATGACTATCGTGGTAACATATCTCATAACGATCCGTTCCATCCCGTTACTTTAATTAAAGGGAGGGACCCGTAAGGGTCGCCTCCCGGTTTCAACATCATGAAAGTTATCAGGGTTTTCCCGAATTGTACATCAATTGGATCTCTTTTTCAGTAAGCACCTTATGATAAACACTTACGTCATCGAGCATCCCTTTGAAATGGTTATTATCCGGGTTATTATAGTCTGCCCATGCATCGGTAATGGATGGATCGACCGGGGCCTGGATAAATCCGAATGCCAGGATATTATTACCGGGATTACCGGCATATTTAAGACCGGTAACCGTGGTTTTTATATCACCTTCCGGCCACAGGTTGAAGTCCTGTGCTTTCATTTTCTCACCATTGATATACATGGTACCCACTTTAGTGGCACTATTGTATACGCATACAATGTTAGCCCATTTGTCTGCCAGTAAAGCCTTAACGCCGCCGGAGTTGGTCAGGTCCTTCTGGAAGGTCCATCCCTGCCATGAATCAGGCGTAAGTCCTGTACCCGGGAACCATAGGTCTTCCGAACCGGAAGTCCCATCGGCATAAGCATATTGGGCAGCGAGCTTACAGGATCCGTAGTCGCCGGCAATTTCAAACTGGAATCCGTTCCATCCGGCCAGGCCCATGGTAAATTGTCCGTGCTGGGTGGAATCGGCCATCACCCAGAAAGAAAGGGCGAAATCACCATTATTCATCAGCTGATCTCCATTTGGAATCTCGATGAGACTTGTATTGCCATTGAACTGGGCAGCCATACCCGAGGCATCGTTATGAGAAGCTGCATAGGTAATATCGATAACACCATTAGCCATGGGATTGAAATTACCAACCTGGTCATCGGCATTATTCTCAAAGTTCCAGTAAGCGATGGCACCCGATGGAGCAAAAGTCCCCATGGTAGTAAACGAGCGGCTGAAAGCTTCCACTGCCAGGCCGTCGGTTGACATGACATCGGCAGAAAAATTCAGCTTATACAAAGCGCCCATACCAAGTTCCTGCTGAGGCGTAATGGTTATTTCCTTTCCACTTACTGTCACAACAAGAGGAATATCTGCATTGTCATAATCCTGTGTCATCGTAATGGAGCCGGAGTTGGCTGTTGCCGGATCAATGGCAACATTAAAGGTGGCCTTGATGACAGGCGTTGTAGACACGTTAGTGGGTGGTGTTGCCCCGTTGAGATCCATATCATCTGCCATGAGTGTGGAAATCTTAGGAGGCGCAGGATTTTCGTCTTTTTTACAACCTGACGGCACTATAAGCAGTACTGCCAGTGTAAATACCATACTTAAAAAAAGATGCTGTTTGTTCATAAGTCAAGTAGATTAAAGATTTAACAAAAAATTTATTATTGCCAATTCGGGTTTTGCACTAATGATCCTTGTGAAATATCAATTTCATTTTGCGGTATAGGAAGCGTTTCATATTTGGATGTATAGCCAAGTGGACCGAGCACGTCCTGTGCTTTGCCGGTACGCACCAGGTCCCAGAAGCGTTGTCCTTCCATAGCCAGTTCGTGCCGCCGTTCCTCGAGAATGATATCACGCAGGCTGTCTTTATTGGTTTCGGTAATATCAGGAAGGATCTGGGTGTTACCCTGTCTGGCTCTTTCCCTCACTTTGTTAAGATAAATAAGCGCCTGGCCTGGTTTGTCATTCTCGTTGAGGGCTTCGGCGGCCATGAGCAATACGTCGGCGTACCTGATGATCCTGCGATTGTATCCCCATTCTTCGATAGTGCTGGTGCCGGGCATCCATACTTTCCGGCTGTAACACTCCACTTCGATAAGGTTCCCCTGGCTGTCACGCAATTCATCGGGTGTAGGGCCGTCACCCAGGATCTTTATCCCGTCAATGGTATCGCCAAGGTCTATAATAGTGCCTTTCAGCCTGGGGTCACCAGACTCAAAAGAATTTCGAAGGTCGAGGGAAGGTCGGTTAAATCCCCATCCCCTGTTCGGTGTTCCTCTTACACCCTGCGTGTTAGCATACTGGTTCCCGGGGCCTCCGCCACCGCTCACTTCAAGGGCACCTACTTCGAAAACAGACTCCGTGCCGTGTTCGCCGTTAACACCATTGGCATCGGTGAAAACCGGCTCAAGACCATACTCATCGGAATTGATCACCTCCAGAGCATATTTCCCGGCATTGACAAAATCGTGATCGAACAGGTAAACTTTGGCCAGCAGAGATTTGGCGGCTCCTTTTGTTGCCCTTCCGATATCGTTGCCCTGGTATTCGCTTCTCAGGGGTAGATGAGTAACCGCATAGTTGAGATCACTCCTGATGAGGCTATAGACATCATCAACTGGTGATTTAGGAACGTGCACCGGCGGATTTTCACTTGTAATAACAGGAACTTCCCCCCAGGCTCTGACCAGGTCGAAATAGAACAATCCCCGTAAAAATCTGGCTTCAGCAACATAGCGATTCCTGAGGGTGGTATCCATATCGATCGTGGAAACGATATTGATGACCACATTCGCACGTTTAATGCCCTGGTAAAGATTTGTCCACCAGCGGTCGAGGCCGTCCTGGGTGGTTGTAATAGTGAAATTATTATAAGGACCCAGGTTTGCCACCTGGTCGTTGGTGTTGCTTCCCTTTCGGGCATCATCCGACATGATGTCCAGTATCGGGTATCCTCCCGAATTGTAATTCCATTCCCGCAGTGAAGCATAGACGGCATTGTTAGCCAGCAAGGCATCACCAGCCGTGGTCGGGAAAGTCTCCTGGGTAAGGTTGCCCTGGAGTTCTGTGTTCAGAAAGTCCTCACACCCCGGCAAAAGAATAAGTACCAGGAGAAAAGCTGTTATGGTATATCTGATCTTTTTCATATCTAAAAGGAAATGTTTAGTCCGATTGAATAAAGCCTGGTAACTGGATATGTACCACTGTCAATGCCGTTGGATATCACATCACTGCTCGCGATATCGGGTGAATAACCGGTAAATTGGGTTAGAGTATAAAGGTTGGTCCCTTTCAGGTAGATTCTGAGCCTGTCGATAGGCATTTTGGCCAACAGGGAGGCCGGCAGACTGTAGCCCAGCACGAAAGTCCTGAGACGTAAATAAGAGCCATCCTGTATAAATCTGTCGGAAGGAATGTAGTTATAACCGCCAAACGATGGCCGTGGTTCGGTAGTACTCGTTCCCGGACCGGTCCAACGGTCGAACACATGGGCTTCAAAATTATAAGGATCGGGCCTGACAACCTCCTTGGCGTTAAATATCTTATTGCCATACTGTCCCTGGAAATCCAGGGCCAGGTCAAAACCTTTATATTCACCCGTAATATTTAGGCCGAAAATCACATCCGGAATGGGCGACCCGATATAAGTCCTGTCCTTCCCGTCGAGCACCTTATCATGATTCGTATTCACAAAACGTAAATCTCCAACGCCGGCATTGGATAAGTGGGGATACGAATCCAGTTCTGGCTGGGATTGAAATATCCCGTTGGTCTCATAACCATAGAAAGCACCAATGGGAAGGCCTACCCTGCTCTGGGTAACCGGAATGCCGTTACCCAGGAAACCACCGATCAAAACCGAGTCGGAACCGCTCGACCCACCAATGGCCAGCACTTCGTTATGAACAGTGGACCCTACCAGTCCTACGCTGTAATTGAAATCGCCTATACGGTCACGCCACTCAACTTTATATTCAAAACCTGAATTGAGTACCTGTGCGGCATTAAATGATTTCTTGTCGCCACCGTTGCCCAGGATGGCCGGAATCTGCAGAGCAATTAGAATATCATTGGTC
This sequence comes from Bacteroidales bacterium, assembly GCA_035638735.1. GTDB lineage: Bacteria > Bacteroidota > Bacteroidia > Bacteroidales > DASQZK01. Next base: position 13,643 of record DASQZK010000783.1, on the reverse strand, counting down.
TTACGGTGATAATAATCAAACTCACCCGTCAACTTGTTTTTCAATGCACCAATCTCGACACCCACATCGGCCTGTTTGGTATTCTCCCAGTGCAGACCCGGATTTCCACTACGGCCGAAGGTAGCCGCAGAATTCGCCGATTCATTTATACCGAAGACCGCCAGGAGGCTTTGATCTACCTGGTTATAACGTTCCAGGTACTGGATCTTTTCATTTCCTATAAGACCGTAGCTTGCCCTTATCTTCAGATTGCTGATAAACTCTAAATTATCCATGAAAGGTTCACGGGAAACATTCCAGGCAATGGCCCCCGACGGAAAATCACCATAACGGTTACCGGAAGCGAACTTGGAGGAACCGTCGCGCCGGTAGGTAAAGGTGAGAATGTATCTCTGTTTATAAGTGTAATTTGCCCTGAAAAGATAAGATATCATCGAATAGTACAGGTTATTGTCTACCCCATCGAAAATGTCCTGTATGGTGTTCACACCATTGGACGGATCATATATGTTCGAGGGCGACACGTACCAGAACTGGCTCTGATCCCTGATCAGGTTCTCACCCGGAAGATTAATTATTTCCGAGCTGTAACGCTGCATTGTATATCCGGCTACAGCATTAATAGAATGCTGGTCAAATGTTTTCTGCAGTGTAACCGTGTTCTCCCAAAGCCAGGAGAACCTCTGGTTCAGCCCCTTGGATAAGTCACTCAGTACATTTTCCTGCTGGGGTGAAACATGGAAAGCGGGTGTGAAATTCAACGGTCTTTCCATATTGGCATCAACACCAAAGCTCGATTTAAGTGTCAGGATCTTAAATATGACAGCCTGTCCGTAGATATTACCGACACCCCTGACGCCTTTGTTGAAATTATGAGAATAATGCAGGTCAGCCAGGGGGTTGCCCACATTCTCGACCTCAGCATAACTTCCATCCTGATTGTAAGGTGTAAAAACAGGCTGGGCCCGGTAAGCAGCATAGGTCACATTGGGGGCATTGCGCTGTTTGAAAGGAACAATAGTGATATTGTTACCAAAGGTAATATGGTCGGTCAGGTTATAGGTATTGTTAAACCTCAGAGAAAGCCTTTGGTATAGCGACTTGTCAATAATACCCTCCTGGCCGTAATAGCCAATACCAACGTAATAGTGATTGACCTTTGTGGCGCCCGAAACCGAGAACTGGTAATTCTGGAGGGGAGCTGTATGAAAGATCAGGTCCTGCCAGTTGGTATTTGGAACCAGGTCGACGTTATTGAACCTCCCCGGCTGGATTTCATTGTAAATGGTAGCGAACTGCCGGCCGTTCAACAGGTCAATTTTCCTCTCTACCTGCTGGATGCTGTATTCGGCATCGAAGCTGAACTGCGGTTTTGCCGTCCCTGCCTGGCCCGACTTGGTAGTGACAATGATAACACCGTTGGCGCCACGTGAACCGTAAATAGCTGTTGCCGAAGCATCTTTAAGTACCTCAACAGAGGCAATGTCTTCACTGTTCAGGAAAGAGATATCGTCAAGAATAACACCATCGACGACATAAATCGGGGATGAGTTATTGAACGTACCAACACCCCGGATCCTTACAACCGGTGAAGCACCCGGTGCTCCAGAGCTGCTGGTGACATGGATACCGGCCACTTTGCCTGAGAGTGACTGAACCGGGTTTTGAGAAGTGATTTTGGTGATGTCGGCCGATTTTAATGAACTTACCGAACCCGAAAGGTCGCTTTTCTTAACCGTTCCGTAACCTATCACCACTACTTCATTTATAGCTTCAGCCTCCACTTTGAGCTGAATATTAATTTCTGTTTTATCGTCAATGAGGACGGCTTGTGGTTGATATCCGACATAAGAAAAAGCAAGGGTATCGTCCCCGGGATTCACAGGAATGGTATAATTCCCGCTAAGATCAGTAATCACTCCCCGGGTTGTTCCTTTGATAAAGACATTGACTCCCGGCAGAGAGCTTCCATCGGCGGCATCGGTCACCTTGCCGGTTATCTGCCTTTGCTGGGCAAAAACGACCGGAGCCATAAGCAACATTATCAGGATAACTGAAAAAATCCTCAGGTATCCAGACCCTTTGTTTGAATTCATAGACAGGCGGTTTAGAATGTTATATCAATTTGAGTATAAGCGATGTAAAGCATAAATTGTTCGTTTTTTTTAACATTTACTCCAGCCATCCTCCACTGAAACCTGCCCTCCTGAGGCCGGCTACGATATATTTGTTTTTCTTCATCACGTCCCAGATCAGTCCTGTCTGATAATTTTCCAGCTGGATAAGAATGGGGCCCTGGTCAATACCTATATAATCTACGTCGAACCAGCCTTTTTTACCACTACTCGTTTTATATGTCATATTGAAGGCATCGCAAAAGCCATATTTCCGGTATAGTGAATCACCGTATTGTGCTTTCATGGTCATCAGGGCATTTATACATTCGTCGGGTGCAAAGGGTATGGAACCTCCTGCAGCTGTCGGGGCAATGGTGCCGTCATCAATGGTGTCAATAGCGCTGGCGCCACGTGCACGATAAGACCAGAATTGCCTGAGGCCGTGGTCTGTCATTTGTTCACTATGGCCCGGACCGTCGCAGGCAGTCAGACCCCATATATTATCGGAGTAGCCATCATAAGCTTTGGGATTGTCGATGCAATACGCCCTGTTCCCCAGAGTAGCCCTTCTTGAATTTTCGAAATAATCAATGCCCTTTGAGCGAGTATATGCATCCTGAATACCCCGGAAGTCAACATACATTTGCGAATACTGATGTCCAAACAGGGGACTGAAATTGATCATGTCGTAACCATAAAAGTCAGCCCATACATAGGGCTTGCACCAGGTAGACCAGGCACTGTCGCCAATAGGATGTGTCGGTGACCCCATAGCCATCAGGACCAGCACCATGGCTTCATTGTAACCCACCCATTTAGCTTTGAGAAATCCCTGCCCGGGATGATAACCCATCGACATGGCATCCAATCCGTTCATAGCCCAGTCCCATTGTACCCTTAGGTAGAGGGAATCGGCCAGGGCCCTGATCGAGGTTTCTTCAGTATTATCACCATCGAAATAAGATTGACAGGAAAGAATCCCAGCCATTAACAGCCCCGTATCGATGGTCGATAACTCAGTATTTTCAAACCTTTCTCCATCACCATAGGTGAGAAAGTGATAATAAAAACCTTTGTATCCGGTCACACCCGATTTCTCAGGCCCCTGTTTCGAATGCCAGAACCAGCGTAATGTATTTAACACCCTCCCGGCTCCCTGCTCTCGGGTGATATACCCGTTTTCAATGCCCACCAGGTATGACGTCAGACCAAAACCAGTGGCGGCAATGCTCGTAAACCTGCGGCTGGGATAACGGTCGGGGATTCCCCAGGTCGGCATATCAACCTGCTCCCAGAAATAATTGAAGGTCCGTTGTTTAAGATCAGAAAGAAAAGCCTCCCGGTCGGGAGCTTCTGCAGGTCTCTTACTATTGGTGCATGAGACGATTAGAACGAAAAAAAGCAGACCGGAAAACAGTAGCGCTTTCATAGCGGCTTTGTTGTTTCTTTTCATAGTAAGGGAAGAATTTCTCATTAAGAACAATGAATAACAAGTTATCATTTGAATATATCTTATTGAAAATCTTTACCTTCACTTCATTACTTCATGTTATGAAACAGCATTTTTAGCCATACATCATCACTACATCATACGCAGTAATCATACGGGTATCATTTATCAATTAATAGATACAGAATGGAGAGTTGTAGAAAATATGTAGATATGCCCTCGGTGGAAATATTAGAAATTCATGAGAAACTCCACGAGGTTATCTTCGGTATTGAGTATTAATCGTTTTCTGAGACGGTATCGGCGTATTTCAACGCCCCTGACAGAAATATTGAGCAGCGGTGCAATCTCCTTGGAAGTGAGATTAAGGCGAAGGTAAGCACAAAGCTTAAGATCGCTGGGAGTAAGTTCGGAATAGGCGGCTTTCAGGCGCATAAAGAAATTTTCATGGGCCTGGTCAAAATGCATTTCAAAGATTTGCCAGTCGTCTTCAGAAGAAATATTGGAATCGATCATCGCGATAAGCCGGTCGTAATGATAGTTCGGGTACCTGCCACCAAGGTCCTTCTTTTGCCTGCTGATTTCATCTCTCAACTTAATCAGCAGTTCGTTTTTCTTAAGGATGGTCATGGTATAATTGGCCAGCTGGATGTTTTTATGCGACACCTCGGCGTGCAGTTTTTCATTCCTGAGCCTGACGATATCCTGTTCGGCGATGATCTTGTCGCGTCGGCGTTTTTCCATTTCAAGGGTCTGCATGCGCAGGGTATGCTTCCTTACCCGCCTGACAAAGATGATGCGAAGAACCACGACTCCGGCAATCACCATTATACCGTAAATAAGCAGGGCCAGCAGGGAGGCATACCATGGCCGTTTTATTCCAAAACTGTAAAGTATGGGCTGGCTGGCGGTTCCATCCGTTTTCATGGTACGAACCTCAAATCGGTAATCTCCGGCAGGTAAGCGGGTATAGGTTACTTTTGAACGGCCCGACCACTCCGACCACTGGTTTTCGATGCCAGTCAGGCGATGGCTGAAAAGAGGGGACACACTGATCTGATCGGTTGAATAGATAAACCCGATATTTCTATGTCCCCAGGACAGCTCAGGTTGTTTTCCGTTTAAAGTGGCCGGTAACCGAAAAGGTTTATGTTTACGGTTGAAAGCCAGTACCTGCCTGATAATAGGTTGCATGGCGGGTGCAACGAGTGCAGATGAATCTGACCGGTCGAACAAGGCAAATCCGTTATCCAGACACAGGAGGTAAAGGCTGTTATTCAGTACAGAAATTCCCGGTTGCCCACTGCCAAAAGTAGCCCCCTGAAGGGACAGATCGTAGGTAAAAATGGGGGTGCTCTTTCCGTTGGCAATATGAAACAGGGCAACCTTATTGCCATCGACGCACCAGTAACGGTTGTGGCCTACGTTTACAATCCGTCCGGAGGAAGCAAATTCACCAAGTTGCTGGTTAAGCCAGTCGTAAGGAACGATGGTATCGGACAGGTCGTTATACGTATAAATTTTATTCCTGGTACAAAATACTACCCGGTTATCAACGGTTGCTATGCCAATATGACGTTCTGTAGGCAGTCCATTGGCCTGTCCGAAATATCTTGTCTCCTCGAGGCGTGAATAGCCCGGGTCAAATTTCAATCGGTACAGACCTTTATTGGCGTGCGAAGCCCAAATATAGCCGTAAAAATCAGTTTCAAATTGCGGTACGGGTTCGTAAAATCCTGGAATGGCCCTGGAAAATTCCCATATATTGCCTTTACGGGTAAAGACTGAGAACACACTGTAACTGCTTTGAAGAAGGATTTCGTGGCCGTTGGCATTAATTTTCTTGATTTCATATCCACCGTTGACATCTGAAATACGGACAGGCACTCCGTTACGTATGAGAAAGGTTCCGTTGGTATGGCCGCAGTACAAATCTCCGTCAATCACGCTAAGGTCCCACACCTGGCCCTGGGTGCCTTCCACAAGTTCGGGGTGAGAATAGCCCGAGGAAGGATCGTATGCATAGCGGAACAAACCCTGATTAGTGCCTACCCAAAGTGTATCGCCTGTAAGTGCAGCATCGTACACAGCACGCCTGTTGAGCGATGGATCGATATAAAAGGTCAGGGGGGTATCCAGGTTAATATAATCGATACCCCGGTCCAGTCCGGCCCAGAACGAGCGTCCTATTCCAGGCTTCAGAGCCAGAATGGTGTTGTTTTGGAGAAAATTATCTGTATTTAGATGTTCCCTGAGGCTTCCATCATAATTAAGAACATAGATCCCGTTAACGATGGTACCAATGATAAGAAAACTGTCGAGGACAATTCCGTTGTTGATCTCAGCATCCCTGATCATCGAATTGACAGGTTTTTCCAGGGGTCTGAACCCATGGTTGTCCATGACATACAGACCACCTGAAGCTGCACCGGCAAGGAATTCATCCCTTCCAAAAGGCAGTATGGTCTTTATTTCATCGTCTGAAAACTTTTCGCTTCCCGGAACGAATACGAGACTATCATTTTTAAGTTCGTACAGGCCATCCCCTACTTTGTGAACGAACACCCGGTTGCGGGCTTCCATAAGCAATACGATGGTTCCGGCGGGATCAATCACCTTTACCCTTTTTCCGTCGTAAACATAAATATGTGAGAATGACTGAAAATATACGTTGCCGTTATGGACCAGGATACGCCATATTTCATCGTTGTGGAAACTCTGACTTTCGGGCAGGCTGCTCAACGAAGTATACGTCAGTCCGCCATGACCGTCTGGTGAAAAATATCCAAATTCCTCAAACGCCCCCACATAGATCCTTTCTTCACTACCTGCGGCAACCGACCTTACCACCATATCGTCGGGCATGCGGTAAAGGTTCCAGTTGGCCCCGTCGTAACTCATCAGTCCCTTGTTGTTCCCGATATATACGATCCCGCTACTGTCGATAGAAACGGACCAGTTCTGGCTCCCGGCCCCGTAAGTTTCCTTGTTGAAGTTGATCACGAAAGATTTAGTCGCCTTCTGGGCCGACAGGGAAGACCAAAAAGGAGCAAAGACAAAAGTGAAGCATATTATCAGTATGCCGGAAAAGGTCTTTTGCATGGAAATGAGAAATTATTTCCAAAATTTACCTGAAAAAATTCAGGAAACCATGATTTGAATGGCTATTTCAGGAAGAAAACAGGATTTTTATACGAATTCGCCCGTCCTGGGGTCGATAACCTGGTAGTTCTTATCAATAATCAGATCGGCTAATGGTTTAAGTGAAAGAACGTTCTGATGTTCTTTTTCAAGGACGGCAAGCCTGAAGTCATCCAGATTTTCTTTACCTCTCTGTATCTGTGAAATTTTTGTCTCATGGTAATCCAGGTCAATAAAGACACGCATATCCAATCCGTCGGCTTTGAGAGCGTACAAGCCGTCAACCACCAGGAGGTCGATCTTCTTGAAGTCGGTTATCAGTTTATCGACCTGCTCGGGGATAATATCGATACAGGGCATCATTGATTCCCGGTCTTCCTTAAAATCCTGGATGTTACGCTGGATCAGGTTCCAGTCGTATTCCTGCATGCCTACCGTTTCGATGCCTTGTACCCGACGCCATTCGGTTCTAAGCAGCGGAGGAACTTTATAATAATCGTCGGCATGCAGTACCTTGACTCTAATCCTTTCTGATTTAAGACGTCTGGCAAGGGAATGGGAAACCTCTGACTTCCCGGCCCCTGACTCACCTGAAATGCCAACAATGAATTTATAACCTTTATGTAGCTTATCTCTCTCCTGAATAACCCTTTTTGCAATTGCTTCGGCAGCCGCCTTGTGCATTTCACGGATAATAAGTATGTCACCAAGCATAAATATCTGGAATTAAAATAATCCCAAAAATAGAAGCAATTCTTTAGAATACCATAATTATGTTCGATTTTTACAACTCAACGAAGATGGTACGGCTGTTTTCAAGTTCACATTTAATGCCTTTCACAAAGATTCTGCCTGGGGATCCATTATCGGAATTATATTGAATCTTCACGTCGTGGGCTGAGATCTCGAAGTGAAAATGCCGGCCATCGATGTTGAAATTAAATGCGAGACTTTTCCAGCCCGGGGGAAGAGCCGGATCAAGGCGGAGTGTCTCCCCATGCCAGTTCACCCCGGCATAAATGGTGAGCGCATTTAAAACAGTGCCACCCATGACGCCCACATGGATGCCTTCTCCCGTGGTACCTCCCTGTATATCGACGTAGTCACTGGCCAGGGCTTCCATGTAGAGCTCGTCGCAAAGCTCATTTTTACCGGTAAGCCTGGCGAGGTAAGCGTGAACCACGCGGCTCAGGGTTGACCCATGAGAGGTACGGGGTAGGTAATAATCAAAGTTTTTCTTCAATATGGAGGCATCCGCTTCATACCCCATATCATGTAACAGACTGATAACCTCGTCTTTGTCGAGGTTGTAGAATGTCATCAGCGCATCGGCCTGTTTAGCCACTTTATAATCGTCGGGTGAATTACCCTCGGCCTTTAGGATCCGGTCCATACGGTGAATGTCATCATATTTTTTCCTGTATTCGTCCCAGTCGAGTTCTTTGAGATCGAAATAGCCCTGGAACTGTTCAAGAATGCCGTTGTCATTAAAGAGAAGATTCATTTTTAGCGACATCTCTTTCCATTTGACGAGTTCCTCTTTCTTTAATTCGATTTTTTCGACAATCCTTTTGCGTTCATTAATATCAAGCTGGTCCATGATGCTGAACGCCGTTTTCATTATCCAGGCGCTCATGATGTTGATATACGCATTATCTTTTAGTCCGCCTTCATCGGCATCGGGCAGTTTTTCGTGAAATTCGTCAGGTCCCATAACCTTACCGATGGAATACCGGCCTGTTTTCTCATCCTTTTTGGCCTTTGAAGCCCAGAAACGGCAAATTTCAAAGAACATTTCTGCTCCATACTGATTCATAAAATCCTGGTCGGCCGATATTTTATAATACTGCCATATATTATAAGCGATAGCCGATGATATATGTCTTTGCAGTGAGCTGTAATCATCGCCCCATTCGCCGGATACCGGATTAAGATGAACGACCTGTGTTTCTTCCCTGCCATCGCTTCCGCTCTGCCACGGGAACATGGCACCTTCATAATTATGGTCAGCAGCATACTGGCGTGCTTTGTTGAGCCTGCGGTAACGGTACATCAGCACAGACCGCGCTGTTTCCGGGAAGTAGGTAGCAAAGAAAGGCAGCACATATAATTCATCCCAGAAAATATGTCCGCGATATGCCTCCCCATGCAGTCCCCTGGCGGGGATACCGGCATCGAGGTGCTTATGATGGGGAGATGCCGTTGTGAGGAGATGAAAAATGTGCAGCCTGATCAGCATCTGGGAGTATCGGTCACCACTGATGGCAATATCGGATTTTTTCCAGATTTTTCCCCAGGCCTGTTCACTGGCACCGAAGATTTTGTTAAAATCATCCTCGGCAGATAATTGTTCAGCCACGGCACCGAGTGGATTGTTCACTTCGAAATCACGGGAGTTATGAATACAGACAATTTTACGTAGTTGCAAGCATTCATTGGCTGCCGCATTCGATTCGAAATATGAAGTCACCTTTCCTTTTACAGGTTCGAAAGATGAACGGTTCACCATTTTTCCTGCAAGGGTCACGTCGAGTTTCTGTGCTACCGAAACGGTAATATCCGATTGGTTGGTTTTAACAATGACATAGTCGAGACCATTCATTGTTCCCTGATCGAGCTGATCGAGATGATGTTGGTCCAGGTCGCTGTAGCGTTCGACGCCGTCGTTGATCAGATCGCCGTCGAGAGCCGACATGATCTCAATTTTGCCTGCGTAGTTGACTGGTGTCACCTTATATTCAAGCCCGCCAAGGTGGGGATCGGCCATACTCACAAAACGCCTGGACTCGACGAGTGTTTCCCGTCCCTTATCATGTTTAACAATAAGTGACCGGTATAACATGCCGGTCTTCAGATCCAGGCGGCGTTCAATAAGATGGAAGTCGTGTGCATTAGGATCGAACCATTCGCCGCCGTCGACCCTGAAATTCACCGGCAGCCAGTTTATAAAGTTCACAAAATCTTCATTTTCAATCCAGCGGTCACTCACTTTGGATTTCCGCCTGTTGTATAAACCTGTCATATAACTTCCCGGGTAGTTGTATTCACCGGCAGAAGTTTCCTCCATCGCCCCCCGGCTTGCAAAAAAACCGTTTCCGGTGGTGAGAAGGGCCTCGCGCGATTTTTCCTTCTCTTTATCGTAAGACTTATAGAGTACAGACCATCTTAACTTCTCGAGGTCATCCTTAAACCAGCGGTTCACCGCTTCAATACCGCCGAGGTCACCAATATCTTCGACAACGATATCAGCCCCGTTCTTACGGAGCTCAGCAACATTGCCTTCCCTGGCAATGCCAAGGGTGAGACCGAATCCACCGGCAGCTCCGGCCTGTACACCGCTTACAGCATCTTCCACTACCACAGAGCGGTCGTAGGCCACATTCAGGTTATCGCAGGCCGTAGTAAAAATGTCGGGTTCGGGCTTCCCTTTCAACCCCATGTCGGCTGAAACCAACCCGTCAACACGTGTCTCAAACAGATCAATCAGTCCTGCCGTTTCAAGCACCTTCTTACAGTTCTTGCTCGATGAGGCAACACCTACACGTATACCTTCAGACCGAAGTTGCCTGATGAACGCTACACTTGTTTCGTAAACTTCAACGCCGTCTTTTTCAAGAATGTCGGTAAAATAATTATTCTTCCTGTTTCCAAGTCCACAGACCGTTTCTTTTTCGGGAGGATCGGAGGGATCACCGAAAGGGATGTCAATATCACGCGACTTTAAAAAGTCTGCGACCCCTTTATACCTGGGTTTTCCATCAACATAGGGCAGATAATCTTTTTCGTGTGTAAACTCGCTATACGATTCGCCATATTTTTCTTCTCTTGAGGTAAGAAAGTCGTTAAACATCCTGGTCCAGGCCGAGGAATGCACCAGCGCCGTTTTTGTAATGACTCCATCAAGATCAAATATGACGGCATCAAAGTGATGTATTTCCATAAATAAAGTATCTTTATTATATTTAAGATTGAGAATCGGATCTGTTTGATCTAAAATTAAACAAATATATGTTAACAGCCGAATTCTTAGTATGGGTTAACGCTATATCTTTGTAACCTGGCAGGTGGTTGATGAGCAATGATACTGAATGACAGAAGCCTCATAACACCAGATTTCACTGAACTTTCTGAATAATTAAAACGTTTCGGAGCTTTGAATTGTTGATTAATTATCGTTGTTTTATTCAAATACCAACCTAAAAAGTATGAGCCGACTTATCTTTGTATCAAATCTGTTACCATTAAAAATTTACCGGAACAAAAAAGGAGAAACCGCTCTCACCCGGCGTATTGGCGGTTTCACAAGCGGGCTTGACAGGTTCGATCAAACAGACGACACCTTATGGGTAGGTTGGACAGGTCTGGATCGCCGCGATCTGTCACCCGAAAAATGGGAAGAAATAAACATAGATCTGAAAAAGAAAAACTGTTTTCCCATATCCCTGCGGAAGCAAGAGCGAGAGAAATACCTTGAAGGTTTTGCCAACGGCACGATCTGGCCTTTGTTTCACTACTACAATGAAAAATCGACGTATCGCGAAAAAGAATGGATGCAATACGTCCGGGTAAACAACAAGTATGCCGATGAACTGGAGAAGATCGTCCGGAAGGGTGATACGGTATGGATACACGATTATCATCTTATGCTCCTGCCTAAAATGCTCAGGGAACGTTTTCCCGATCTTACTATCGGCTATTTCCAGCATATTCCCTTCCCATCTTACGAAGTTTTCAGGCTGCTCCCTTGGCGCATCGAGGTGCTCGAGGGCCTGTTAGGCGCCGATCTGATAGGTTTTCACACCTACGACTATGAGCGACACTTCATCAGTTCCCTGCGACGTCTCTTAGGACTCGATACCTATTTTAACCAGATCACTTATCAAAAACGGAAGCTCAAAGTCGATAACTTCCCCATGGGCATTGACTATGAAAAATTCCATAACCGTTCGTCAGAAATAAAAGTGAAGGTACCCGAAAAGCTGGCGAATTTTCATCATGAAATTGAGAAACACGTCCGGGTAAGGCCCGGCAATAAGATCATCCTGTTACTGGAACGTCTCGATTACACGAAAGGGCTCATTAACAGGGTCAAAGCTTATCGCGAATTTCTTGAGAAAAACGAGAATTACCGCCGAAAAGTATCGCTGCTGATGTACATCACCACCCTCAGGGAAAACGATCCCGAAAACAAGCTGATCAAGGCAGAACTGGACCAGCAGGTCGGAAAGATCAACAGTGAGTATGGACGTATAGACTGGACGCCTGTTTTTTACTTTTTCAGGGAACTGAACTTCGACCAGCTTGTGGAAGTGTATGTCTCGTCCGACATTGCGCTGGTAACGCCGTTACGGGACGGTATGAACCTGGTTTCAAAAGAATTTATTGCTTCCAAACCCGATCAGAAAGGCGTCCTTATCCTCTCCGAAATGGCCGGCGCCTCCAAGGAGATGGGTGAAGCGGTCATTGTAAACCCCAACAACAGGCGGGAAATATCAGACGCCATTTGCCAGGCACTTTCCATGCCCGAAGAAGAACAGATCCGGAGAAATAAGGCCCTTCAAAAACGACTTTCAACCTATACCAATAAAAAGTGGGCAACCGATTTTCTGGAAGCTCTCAAAGCCGTCAAGAAGAACCAGGAATACAACCTGACGCGAAAGATAAACAATCGCATCTCAAAGGCTATTATCGACAGGTACAAGTCGTCAAATAACAGGATGATATTCCTCGACTACGACGGAACACTGCAGGGCTTTTTCAAAGATCCACAGGACGCCAAACCCGATAAGGAATTATACAGCATTCTCAAAAAGCTCACGGCTGACAAGAAAAATAATGTTGTCATCATCAGCGGACGCGATAAAGAAACCCTTTCCAACTGGTTCAATGCAGACTGGCGCATCGGTTTTATAGCTGAACACGGGGTATGGCATAAAAAAGTGGATGGTCAGTGGCATACGGTTGATGCTATCGACAAAGACTGGATGGAGATCATCAAACCCATTCTCGATTTTTATGTTGACCGCACACCGCGAAGCTTTATCGAAGAAAAAAATTATTCCCTGGTCTGGCATTACCGCGACTCCGACCCCGATCTGGGCGTTCAGCGTTCCTACGAGCTCAAAGACGAACTTCAGAGCCTGGTAACAAACCTTAACCTCGAGATTATGGATGGTGACAAGGTGATAGAAATTAAAAATTCGGGGATCAACAAGGGACGGGCAGCCCTGTCGCGCATGGGGAATAATCATTACGATTTCATCCTTGCCATGGGCGACGACTGGACCGATGAGTTTACTTTCGAATACCTGCCCGAAGAAACAATCACTATTAAGGTAGGCGAAAAATCGACACGGGCAAAATACTTTGTCGACGGTTATAAAAACATCAGGGAAATACTTAAGACTGTAGTAAAATAGTCATGACACGAAAGCAGAAGAACGGTATCCGGAAAAATCTGCAATTCAGGAAATTCCAGGCTTACGGCTTCCTTAAAAATTTGCGCTTTTTCGAACCCTTCCTGATGTTGTTCTTTCTCGAAAAGGGGATTAGCTTTCTGCAGATCGGTATCCTTTATGCCATCAGGGAGATTACAGTTAACCTTTTTGAGATCCCGAGCGGACTGGTAGCCGATGCCTGGGGAAGACGCCGCACCCTGGCCGGATCTTTCCTTTTTTACATGGTTTCCTTTACAACGTTTTTCTTCACCGGAAGCTATCCCTGGTTCATCCTTGCCATGCTCTTTTTCTCTCTTGGAGAAGCGTTCCGCAGCGGGGTACATAAGGCCATGATCTTCGAATATCTCAGGATAAAAGGATGGGGAGCCCAAAAAGTCAACTATTACGGCCATACACGGAGTGCTTCCCAGACCGGTTCAGCCGTATCATCACTCATCGCGGCTGCCATCGTATTCTGGACAGGCAAATACAGCACGA
>DASQZK010000782.1:0-2404 GCA_035638735.1 Bacteroidales bacterium | reverse complement strand
GGCTAGGTGCAGTGCCTATTTCTCTATTTCCTTTATAACTGGCCTGAATCCCGCAAATTTTTATTAATTTTGTGTTCCAAACATTAAAACTTACGAATATGATTTCTTCCGAACAGGTCAAAGAGCTTGTTAAGCGTCAGGATGCGCTGAGGAGGCATCTTTGACATTGCTGGTAAAGAACAACAGATAAAAGAACAGGAAGTTATCACCCTGCAGCCCGGTTTCTGGGACGATCCCCGGGAAGCCGAAAAAAAACTAAAGGAAATTGCCCGGCTCAAGAGTTGGACCGATGCATACGCCAGGGTAAAAACGGACGTGGAAGATCTTCAGGTCCTGATGGACTTCTATAATGAAGATGAAGCTTCCGGTGAGGAGGTTGACCGTCAATACCAGAAAGCCCTTGCCAGCATTGAAGATCTTGAATTCAGGAATATGCTCTCGAAAGAAGAAGATGTTTTGGGTGCTATTCTCAAAATTAACGCCGGAGCCGGCGGAACCGAATCACAGGATTGGGCCGAGATGCTGATGCGCATGTACATCCGCTGGGGTGAGCGCAACAATTACAACGTCAAAGAGATCAGCCTTCTTTCGGGTGAAGAGGCCGGCATTAAATCCGTCACCCTCGAGTATACAGGTGAGTATGCTTACGGCTACCTGAAGGCCGAAACAGGCGTACACAGGCTGGTGAGGATTTCCCCTTACGATTCGAATGCCAGGCGGCACACCTCCTTTGCTTCCGTCTTCGTTTCGCCGGTGGTAGATGATGATATCGAGATCGTGATTAACCCATCCGACCTGGAATGGGATACCTTCCGGTCGAGTGGTGCCGGCGGACAGAATGTCAACAAAGTGGAAACAGGTGTAAGGGTAAGACACCTGCCAACAGGTATCACGGTTGATAATACAGAAACCCGTTCACAGCTTAAGAACCGCGAAAATGCCATGCGGATTCTCAAATCGCATCTCTACGCACTGGAGCTGCGTAAGAAAATGGAGAAGCAGGCAGAGATCGAAAGCACGAAGAAAAAGATAGAATGGGGATCACAGATCAGGAACTATGTTCTCCATCCCTACAAGCTGGTTAAGGACCTGCGCACGAACGTTGAAACCGGCAATGTCCAGGACGTTCTTGACGGCAACCTGAATCCATTTATTAAGGCTTACCTGATGGAATATACCGAGTAACTTCGACTTGGCTCAGTTACCGGTATCTAAAGCCAAAGTACGTAAGGAAGTCGAATCGGTAGCTGAGCCAAGTCGAAGTTACTCCTCAATCATCGGGTTAGTATACGTTATTTTCTGGTCAAACTGGAAGTCATAGAGTGTGAGTATACGCAGGTTATAGTAAGCAACCCAGTATTCCCGGAGGGAATCGATGTAATCCCGTTTGGCCGATTCGCGTTCAGACAGTGAAATGTTAAGGTCGGTGATACTGATCTCGCCGTTCTGGAATTTTTTCAGGGAGATCTGGTAGCCGTTTTCTGCAACTTTATCAGCTTCGCGGGCCGTCACCATCTGGTCTTTTAGCAGGCCGAACTGTTCGACCTGCACAATGACTTCACGTTCGAAGTCCTGTTCATCTTTCTGAACATCGTACATAACAAGATCGCGCTCAGACTCAGCCAGTTTGATTTTCGAGGCTGAACGGCCCCAGTCAAGAATGGGAACACTAACGCTCAGTTTCAGGACGCGTTCTTTATCCGGGTTTTCGTACACGCCGTGTAATGATTCGGAGCTGCTCGACACCCCGTAACGGCCGCTTAGTGTAGCCTGGAGCCCGCTATTCCTTTTCGCCTGGACCACCTGTCGCTGGGCGTCTATCTTGCGTCTTTCATACTGCGGGGTTTCTTTCCGGTTGGCCTTTGCTTCCGTAAGGGCTTTTTGGGGATCTATATCAAAAAAGACCATTTCCAGGGGCATCAGCAGTTTGATTTTTTCATCCTGGTCGAGACCCGTATACGATTTTAGCTCGAAGTCAGCATTTCGCAAATCCATGCTCGATTTGTTCAACGATTTCTGGGCGTTGAGAACCGACAGCCTGATTCTTGAAAAGTCGTTCTCGGAAATTTTTCCGAGTTTCTTTTTTTCCTCGGCAATCTTTAGGTTCACCTTACTGTTTTTCAGGTTGCTTTGAGCAAGGTTGTAATTGGTCTGAATCTTCAGGTAGTTGAAAAAACGCCGGGTGGCGCTGAGGGCTATTTCCTCAACCGATTCCACGTAATTTTTATTCGCTTCTTCATAAACCAGGGGTTCCGTTCTCTTCGACCATTTCATCCAGTTATAATCGAATATAGGCTGGGAAAAACCAATAAGAAAGGGGCTTCCGGAATAATCGGTCTTGTTCTGCTTAAAATCCTGGACTCTGTAAACCGAAGAAGCCGCATAGATGTAGGTACCAAGCTGG
>DASQZK010000781.1:0-3030 GCA_035638735.1 Bacteroidales bacterium | reverse complement strand
TGCACATTCCATCGGATGTTCAGGATGGTCATGTTCAACGATCAGGTGTTTCACTCCGGCTATCCTCGATTTATCCAGGATAGCCTGGAAATCTATTTTTCCTGAACCGACACAGGCAAACGTCTCGTCATCATCGTCATTCATATCTTTCATGTGCAGCAGCTCAAAGCGCCCGGGATATTTGTCGAAATAATACAATGGGTCTCCCCCTCCTTTTGTGATCCAGTAGATATCGAGTTCCATGGTCACCAGGGCCGGATCGGTGTACTCAAGGAAATAGTCATAGATAACGGTGTCATCGACTTTCCTGAATTCCTTGTCGTGGTTATGTGTCGCAAAGCGAAGGCCAACATCGTTGCACCGTTCGCCGATCAGGTGAAAATGATCAACGGCATATTTCAGGTCATCCATAACGATATGTTCGCCCGAATGCATCCAGGGCCAGTAGCAGACCACGTATTTTTTTTTCAGGCTTAGGGCACGGTCGATCAGTTTTTTAAGGTCGTCACCCTGCATCTGTGCAATGCTTGCACCACCAGCCAGAGACTCAAGTCCGGCTTCGGCCATTACAGATTCAAAGTGCTGCTTATCATCGCCGAAAATACCACCGTGTTCCAGGTATTTATAGCCAATATCGCCAACTTCCCTGAGTGTTTTGGCCCAGTCATCCTTTAAGGGTGCCGCTATGGTGTTGGTAATAATCCCCAATTGACGCAGGGGGTTGGCGGTCTCGCTGCAGGCAGAGATTATGCCTGGCATTAAGCTCAGGCCGGCAGCACCGGCAGCCGAACGTTTGATAAAATGACGTCTTTTCATGGCAATTATTTATTCATGATCCCATTTGCTGATCCAGGGATCATTGGTTTTTTCCTGGTAATATTTTATTCGTTCCTTCAATCTATTAAGGGTATCAGCATAAGCCTGATTTTTGGCCAGGTTGTGCAATTCGTCCGGGTCTTTTTGCATATCGTAAAGTTCGAATTGAGGACGGTGGTTATAGACACTGATTTTTTTGCCGGCATAAAGTCCTGTACCGCTGTTCAGGGCACTCTGCCAGGTGGGTGACGACCACAGATCGGTGGCATGCGGATAAGGCAGCTGCCAGGCCACGTTCCAAATCAGCTTGTAATGCCTGTTTTGGACCACCTTCATGGGGTAATACATGGTTATCTCATGAAAGGTATGCGAAGCAAAGATTTCATCGAATCTCTTGGGATGTTCGTCATCAAGGGCATCTTTAAATGAATGGCCCTGGAATTTAACATAGTAAGGAACCTTCCAGTGTTGTGGTGGCTCTTTACCTTCCATGCCGGGGATGGTGTTATCGGTAGGAAGGATGCCGGCAAAATCGAGCAGTGTAGGCGTGATGTCGGCCCAGGTTATCATGGCGTCGCTGGCGCCACCGGTGTTCTTCGAGCCGGGATATTTAACGATACAGGGCAGATGCATGCCGGGATCGTAAAGTGTTGTTTTCGCTCCCGGGAAAGCAATACCATTGTCCGAGATATATATAATGACCGTATTATCCCACTTCCCGCTTTCCCTGACATAGGATAATATTTTCCCGATGCCCTGGTCCATACGGTCCACACTCTGGTAATACTGGGCCAGCTCAGCCCTGCATTCAGGGGTGTCGGGCAGATAAGGGGGAACGATCACGCTGTCGGGATTGAAGACATGGGTTTGTACACCGGGATAACCCTCGTCACGGTTCCCGAACCGGTTTGGTTTTCCCGGCAGGTTCGTCGCGTACTCACCGCTCCGGTGGGGATTATCGGAGCAAAAGTAGAGGAAGAACGGCTCACCGGCCTTTTCAATGAAGTTGCGGCATGTGGCCGCCATCTCAACGTCGTTGCGGTTATCGTAACTCAGAACCGTGTCGAAGCGGAAGACCTCTTCAGGTGCCAGATGGTATTTCCCTGCCCTGGCAGTAGCATAACCATTGTCCGATAAGATTCCTGACAGTGATTTGATCCCGGAGAAGGCACTAAAATGATGGAAGGCGTGCTGATGCCCGTACTGGCCGTTAGCATGGTTGTAAATGCCCGTAAGGATTACCGAGCGGCTGGCACTGCAGGAAGCAGACGTACAATAGGCATTGGTCATCCTTACCCCTTCCGAAGCAAGCGCATCCAGGTTCGGTGTCCTTACCGCCTGGTTACCCCAACAACCCAGGTCGCCACGGCCGTGATCATCCGATACAAGCAGAATGATATTGGGAGCTTTTGAAATATCACTGCTTTTCTGTTCCTTCTTTTCTGCGGGGGAATTGGTACAGGCTGCCATCAGGCCGGTCAGACCCGTAAATATCACTATGCCTTTGAAGTTCTTCATTAATGATTATGATCGTTATTTGTTATTATTAATTGCTTTGCGGTTGATACTCGGGGTTAGGTACCGGCATTTTCGCGCCGGTAGCCTGTCGCCATCCCAACAGCAATTCACTCAATTCCTTCACCTTACCGGGCATACTGCCGGCGATATCTTTCGTTTCGGTACGATCCGATACAAGGTCGTATAACTCGTAATGGCCATCTTCGAGGAACTGGATCAGCTTGTACCTGCCTTTACGCACAGCACTTGCCGGTGTGCCGCCCTGGTTACTGTAGTGCGGATAATGCCAGAAGAGGGCTCGTTCCGGAAGTTTTTCACTGTTCTTTATTTGCGGCAACAGGCTGACACCGTCGACATCGCCCGCCTCCTGGTCGAGAAGATCGGCAATCGTCGGGAACACATCGCAACCAATGACAGGTGAATTGCTGACCACGCCTTTATCTTTAATACCCTTGGGCCACCAGACAATAAACGGTTCCCTGATGCCGCCTTCGTAGATATAACCTTTGCCGCCGCGGTATGGACTGTTGGTGGTAGCCGGTGTTCGCGGACCTTCCTTTACTGAGAGTCCGCCGTTATCGGACGTAAAAATCACCAGGGTATTATCAGCAATTTTCAATGAGTCGAGCAAGCCCATCACCTTCCCCACATTCTCATCTACAGCCTCAACCATGGCAGCATACTGAACGTTGTGAT
>DASQZK010000780.1:0-5463 GCA_035638735.1 Bacteroidales bacterium | reverse complement strand
GTATTTCGGTTTTTCAAAACTGTTCCAGTCGAGATTAAGGGTCACTGTATCATTAAACACGGCAGCATTAAGCGAAAGATTGTCGAGTGAAAGGTTGTTCTTTAAAATCAGTGAACGGCTCCGGGTAAGAAGCTCCGTCTTGTTAAAGTCGCTCGAGGTAATAATCTGTAGTCCGTTCCAGCGGTTTCCATAGAAACCGAACATGGGACAGTTGCCAATGAGGTCAATCTCCAGTTCGGCAGGATTATATTTTCCGGCGAAATAAGAACTGTCGGCAAGCTCATAGTCGGGAAGAAAGAAATTTACGACTGAGCTGATTTTTTTCAGGTTCAGGTTAAAACTGAAATTATTTTTATCGGTGCTGTCGGGCACCCATAAATTATCCTGGGCAAGGGTTGGAAGGTAATGAAAGGCCATGTTTTTGAATGACCCTCCGAGTGTACTAAACTGATAATGTCCCTTCAACTCACCATCCAAGATATCCGATTTGACAGAAATCCGGTTCGTGTCGGCACTGTTCTTCGACACAAGACTCAGGTCGTATATCTGGATTTGTTTGTCTGACTTCTGGAAAAATGAATTCACAAGTTTGATCTCCCCGTTAATATCATCAATATCCCTGCCTGTGAAATTCGTTTTAAGCAGGAAAGAGGCGAAGTAGTCCGGATCCGATTTATCGATATTCAGATAGTATGGCCGGACACTCGAGACATTGGCTGTAAAATTGAATTTTGGCTCCGTAAGACCGAAATCAACCTTTCCCAAAAATTCCATTTTCAGGTTTGGATCGTCGATGTTTACGGTACCGTCAAACTTTTTATTACTCAGCAATCCCGACAGGTTGATACGTTTATAGGTATAATTGTAAAAGCCCAGGCTATCGATTTTTCCGCTAATATTGGCCGAAAGAGTGTCCTGCGATGTATACCCGTCAACATTCAGGGCCATGCTGATGTTGCCAATAAGTTTGTCGTTACTGGTAAGTTTCCCGATATTGAAAGACCGGCTCTTTACTCTACCCTTGAATTTAAGACCGTTTAGTGCATCCGGTTTAATGAGAAGGTCTGATGAAAGCTGGCCAAGTCTCGAATTGAACGTACCATAGGCCACAAAATCATCGATATAACCGGTGAATTTTCCGGAGTAACTGATCATCCCCAACCGGTCGAAATGTTGAGGCACATGGATTTTTCGGTTACCGGGAAGTTTCAGCATCTTAATATCGTGGATATTGGTTGTCAGCTGCCTTATGTTAAAATGCATGAATGTCTGTCTGAAATCGGGCAGGCCGATCATATTGAAACTACCTTCAAGCGAGGTATGATCGTTATACGAAAGCAGAATATTTTTTCCGGTCATATCGCTGATACGCCCGGTGACAAGTCCTGACACTTTAACGGTTTGATCATACCCCATGAATGCCGGTGCGAAATACCCTATGTCGATGAAGTTTACCGATGACGATCTGAAATTGAACGATGTTTTTACTTTATTGACGAAATCGGAAAAGTCGTCATAGCTTTGGAAGTTAAACCTGATTTGGTTGGCACTGAGGCTCGAAAGAGGGGTTTCAAGGAATACGTTACTAAAGAACATGTGCCTCTTGCTAAGACTCATACGTGCGTTCATGTTACCGAGTTGGAACCCGGAGCGTTCGGTAAAGGACAGGTTTTTGATATCATACGAAATGGTGTCGCCCTGGATGCCAAAATCGGCCAGTCTGACCTGGAGGTTATGCAGGTTCATATCCTGGAAGTTAATACCCGCATCCGAATCCGGTTCAATTCCTTTCCTCGTATATTGAAAATGTGAATTAATCAGTTCAATACGATCGAAGGTGGTTTTCCAGTCACTTTTTTTCTCCTTGCCCGGATTCTTGATCCTGTCGATAATGAATTTCAGGTTTATCACACCGGCAGAATCGGTAATGAGGTGAATATAAGCATTATCCATTGCCAGCCGTCCTATCGATAGTTCCTGTTTGGACCTGTTCAGCCGGCGAATCCTTGCTTTAACCTTTTCGGCATACAGGAGCGTGTCGCCGTTGAGATCCTGAAGGTAAAGATGACGAAGCTGTATCCGGTTCAGAAAAGTGACCGACACTTTATCAACCCTAATCTCTGTCTGAAGTTCCTTCGACAATTCTTCAGCCACATACCGGGTAAGATAGGTTTGTACTTTTTCGTTCTGAAGGAATAACAGTGCCGTTGCTGGTATCGATAACAAAACCAGGACAATGATCAGCGATATTTTCAGAAACTTTTTTATGGTCGTACGTGTTTTGAAATCAGAACGTAAAAAAACAAAAAATAGTTTAAACGGGGATGCTTCAACGCAACATTATAGCTGCTTTAACGGTTGGTTTAATGCGTGTATTACCTTTTGCGGCAACGATCGTGTGACATTATATCGCAATTTATGCATTTATGCGCCTTAATCGGTTGGTAAACAATGTAAAAATAGAAGAGGAAGCATAAATCGGTCGCGGATAAGGCATCTTTCTTAAAACTGATTATTTTTGTACAAGAATTGAACCAAACTATGGCTACAATATTAGGAATAGAATCCTCCTGCGACGACACCGCCGCTGCTGTCCTTCGGGATGGTCATCTGCTTTCGAGTATGATAGCAAACCAGGAGGTTCACCGGAAATACGGAGGAGTGGTTCCCGAGCTTGCCTCAAGGGCACATCAGCAAAATATTATCCCTGTGGTTGATATAGCCTTAAAACAAGCCGGTGTTACCAGTAATGACATTGATGCAGTTGCGTTTACGAGAGGACCGGGACTTCTTGGCTCCCTGCTGGTAGGGACGTCTTTTGCCAAGGGCTTTGCTCTTTCAAGACATATCCCCCTTATTGAAATACATCATTTACAGGCACATATCCTCGTGCATTTTATCAAGAACGAAGAAGGGGAAGACCGTTATCCACAATTTCCTTTCCTGTGCCTCTTGGTTTCAGGAGGACATACTCAACTGGTCCTGGTGCGTGATCATCTCGACATGGAAATCATCGGTAAAACGATTGATGATGCTGCAGGTGAGGCCTTCGATAAAAGTGCCAAACTGATGGACCTTCCCTATCCCGGCGGACCTGTCATTGATAAACTCGCCCGTGAAGGTCATCCCGACCGGTTCACCTTCAGTAAGCCTCGTATTGCCGGACTCGATTACAGCTTTAGCGGATTGAAAACATCCTTCCTGTATTTCCTTCGCGACGAACTGAAAAGGGATGAGGATTTCATCGTGAAAAATAAAGCCGATTTGGCAGCGTCCCTGCAAAGGACGATAATTGAAATCCTGATGGATAAGCTTGTAAAAGCTTCAAAGAAAACTGGTGTTAGTGAAATTGCACTTGCCGGTGGTGTATCGGCCAATTCAGGCTTGCGTGATGCCATTAATGCGGAAGGTAAAAAACGTAAGTGGAACGTGTATATACCAAAATTCAGCTATACGACAGACAACGCGGCTATGATTGCTATCACCGGTTATTATAAATACCTCAAAGGAGAATTTACCGATCAGACGACAGTACCCCGCGCCCGGATGGGCTTTTAAAACTCGTGTTGTAATTTCTCAAGCCCTTCGTTGAGGGCGTTGTCAAATATTTCTTCCAGCCTGGGATTTACATTACGGCAACCCGATACCACCTGCTGGGCCCATTCAAGATAACTCAGCTTGCGTTCGGTACTCCAGTCAAGCGGATAATTTACGATATCACGCATATTACAGATCTTATCGGCAATCTTTATCTTTTTTGCACTCGTTGAAAGCGAAGATGCTCCTTTTACCTGCAATTCTTTACGAATGGCGTAGGGAAGTTCCTTGTCATCTGTCACCTCGATTACCAGATCGGCTATTTCCGTGTTAAATTCTCCCGAAATTTCTTCATACGAGGCATCGGTATCTTCGATCACATCATGAAGTATAGCCGCGATAAGAATATTTTCGTCGTTTTCATCACAATCAATAAGCATCTGTGCCACTTTGAGAGGATGATTTATATAAGGAACCTGGTTAAATCCCTTTCTGCGCTGATATTTATGTTTTTCGGCGGCGTAAACCGCTGCTTTGATGACCAGGTTATAACTCATGAATACTATTTTTGCGGCAAAATTATAATAATGATTGTTACTCTGAAACAAAATTCTTATTTATTCATCATTTAAAATCTCACATTCAACAATTTATCAGCATAAATATTTTGTCAGAACTAAAAATGTGTTTATTTTAGACTAAATAATAATTGCCGGGATTGCTGGAAAACATACATATACAGGGTACTCGTAGAACACCATCCGTACTTTTAGACAAGGATGGTGTTATTAAAATTGAAGGTCGTTCCATTCCTGAAGACGCCAGCATATTCTTTGTCGATATAATGGAATGGATTGAAAAATACCTCAGTTTTCCTAAAGAAAAAACGGTGGTGGACATCAATCTCGAGTATCTCAACAGCGGTACCTCCAAATACGTTCTCCAGATCCTGAAACGCCTCAAAGCCCTTACCGAAAACCATAGTCATGACCTTACCATAAATTGGTATTATGAAGAAGGTGATGACGATATCCTTGAACGCGGTGAATATTATGCATCGATACTGGATCTGAACATTAACTATTTTGAAGTCGAATAACCCATCTTCTAGTTTGAACTGATAAACGTAAGCAATTCGACCCAATCTTCCGGACTTTTCATGTTTAAATTATTCTTACTGATGAAATTACTAACATCAGACCTGCCGCTGAAAAGTTCCTTAGCTTCACGTTTATTGAGCTTGATCTTCTGTGGTTCCTGGTCGCCGGGTTTGTAAATATACCATATCTTGTTTGTTTTGAATTCATCGTAACGGCGGTTTGTATTAATGGCTTTCTGGTAATCAGCCTTTACATAGACCTTTTCATATTTCAGCAGCAGGGATATATCCTTGTCGTATAGGA
Organism: Bacteroidales bacterium; assembly: GCA_035638735.1. Lineage (GTDB taxonomy): Bacteria > Bacteroidota > Bacteroidia > Bacteroidales > DASQZK01. Next base: position 523 of record DASQZK010000780.1, on the reverse strand, counting down.
CCTGGTAATAATGGCCTAACGGGTTTTCGGGAGTACGCACTACCTTAAACTTTCGGAGTTCGGTACCATCATTATTGGTAAGAATGAAATAATCGAGGAGACTCTTATCCAGTAAGATATCCTTTCCGTCATTTGTCTGGAAGATCAGGTTGTTGTTGTAGGCATCCAGTTTAAGCTTCAGGTTATTATAAAACTTACCTGAGAGGAGATATATGCCGCCATTCTCCCAGTCTTTATTCATAAACGGCGTACCCTCAACACCTTCGTATCGGTTGTCGAAGGCATGGTTGTAAGAGGTTCCAAGAGCAAGGCCGGAGATATCATCCTGAATAGATAACACACTGGAAGGCTTATCGTCGGCCTGGCTAAAAACGGGTACTGTGAGGAGAAGAGTTGAAAGAACAAGAAGAAAATTACGTTTCATTGTGTTGAATTTTGTGGTGTGATTTTACTGCCGAACCCAAAAATAAGTTGAGATGATCATTATGTTCAGGATAATCCGGATCGATTCAAATGTTTTTGA
>DASQZK010000779.1:0-4742 GCA_035638735.1 Bacteroidales bacterium | reverse complement strand
ACATGATTCTTTTTATATGCACTTATCGACCTGAAAATTTTTTCCATGGCTACGGTTTCCACACCAAACCGTTGCCGGTTCTTCTTAATAAAGCGGTCGAAATACGGGTTATGTAACGGTTTATATATAGCCAGGATTTTGTGTTTTACATATTCAGGCATCAGCGAGGCCCATTCCCAGTTGCCATAATGTCCCATGATGAGGGCGATGCTTTTACCTTCGCTGAAAAGGGTATTACAAACTTCCGGATTTTTGAAAACGTACCTGCGCTTAAGTTCCTCTTCGGAAATGAACATGGTTGCAATACCCTCGATAAATGAATCGCAAAAATGGCGGTAGAATTTCCGGGCTGTCCTGTGAAGCTGCTTCTCATCCCAGTCAGGAAAAGACTGCCTCATATTTTTCAATACGAGTTTTTTGCGGTAGGGGATGACGTAATATATCAGCGGGTAGAATAATCCGGATAAAACATAGAGATAGCGCAGTGGAAGTCTCGTAATCAACCATATAAGTCCGTAAATAACATAAAAAGCGATACGTTTCATTCAGCAGTCATTTTCGGTTTCAAAAATACGATTTTCATCGGATTAAGGGCAAAGGTAAAGATATGTTGTCGATCAATTGAGTCAGCCCCGCAATATTTCCTATTTTTGCAGTGATATGAATATGTTTGAAGGATCGCTACAAAAACAAAGTAAGTCGGACGAAAGAGGGGCCGTGTGGTTACTCGTTTACACCCTGTTGCTTATCATTCCGGCCCTGTTTATTAACCTGGGGCTTATGCCGTTAATTCTCGATGAAGGGACACGTGCCGACGTATCGATGGAAATGGTGATGTCGGGTAATTATATTGCCCCCACTATCAATGGGGAATTTTATTACAACAAGCCTCCTTTGTTTAACTGGTTGCAGGTTCTATTCGCCAGGATTACAGGTAATTTCTCTGAATTTTCACTGCGGTTACCCGTGGTTGTATCCCTGCTGTTGTTCGCTTTTTCAGTGTATATTACACAAAAGAGAGAGATCGGGAAGAATGCGGCCTTTCTTGCCGGACTGGCGCTTATAACATGCGGTCGTATTTTATTCTATGATTCGTTCAAAGGACTGATAGACATCACCTTCTCATGGGTAATCTACCTCCAGTTCTGGTCGGTTTTTTACTTTTTCAAGCGAAAGGAGTACTACAACCTCTTCCTGTTGTCATATCTTTTCACCACCCTTGCGTTTATGATGAAAGGTTTGCCGGCACTGGTATTCCAGGGTATAACCCTGCTGGTGTGGTTTATCTGGAACCGTCGGTTCAAACGCCTTTTCAGCTTGTCTCATATAAGCGGTTTCGTGCTGTTTGCAGTCGTTGTTGCGGCTTACTTTTTTGTTTATAACAAATACAACAGCCTGCATAATTATTTCACCGCACTGGTTACCGAGTCAACAAAACGGACTTTTCTCGAAAACCCGGTGGGCAGCAGCATCAGGCATCTGTTTACCTTTCCTGTTGAGTTTATCTTTCACTTCCTGCCATGGACACTTTTCGCCCTGGTATTCCTGAAGAAAGGCAGTGGCCGCTTTGCCTGGAAAAACGAGATGACAAGGTTCATGATACTGGCTTTCCTGGCAAACATTATCGTTTATTGGGTATCGCCGGCTATCTATGCCCGTTACTTCTTCATGTTTTTACCCCTGTTGTTTGGAAGTTCCTTCTACGTTCTGTTCCGTTATACGCATCAGGGCACGGGTATCACAAGGTATTTTTTTAAACCCTTTATCTTGCTGGCCTCAGCGGTAATAGCTGTAGGTCTGGTTATCTTTCCCTTGTTTATCGACACCGGCAACTATCATTCTTTCTGGTTGAAATATGCCCTGACCCAGGCAATGTTTATACCGGTGATTGTCTTGTACTTTTACAACCGCCGCAGGTGGATTTTCGTGATCGTTCCTTTGTTGCTGGTTGTAAGAGTTGCTTTTGATTTTTTCGTGCTTCCCGACCGTATTCGTACCGGTACCGATCTGTATGAAGCTAACGGTGCCCGTGTGGTAGGTGAGCTCACACGCGGAAAGGATCTTTTTCTTCTCGATGACACCCGCATCCAGCACGTCAGCACCTATTATATTATGCGTGAAAACGGGAGGCCGTTAACCCGCTGGAACGGGCCGCCTGCCCCCGGGGTGTGGTATGTTGCCGAGAAAGATAAGCTGGACGGGCTGCCACCCCACGACCTGGCCTTTACCTTCGAGACACGACTGAACGGTCTCAAGCTCGGTCTTGTGAAGTTCAATAAAGCAGAATGAAATATGGTACCAGACGTTTGAAGTCATATCCGGATTTTCCAAACACAATGTAAGCTGGTCGCCAGGAGACCGTCGTTCGTCCTTCAGCTACTCAGGAAAGGGTTTTGGCCTCTGCTTTGAGACCGCCCAAAGAAAAGAGGAAAGGTACGAACCCTTCCTCTTTGTAAATGATAAAGATCAAAACCAGGTTTATTCCCTTTTCCGTGTATTCATAATAAAAAAGTAGATCAGGAAGCCGAGAGAGATGAATACAAGTTCGATGCCGAATGCTAAAACGGATCCTTCGTTGTTTAATATCCATGGCATTGTCGTTTTAGCGAGAACGGTAATAAGTATCAGGCCTAATCCGGCCAGGAACGAAACCAGGCCCCATTTGAGGGTGGGATAGCGATTTTCTTCTTTGTTTTCAGCTTGTTGAACAAGGATTTCTGCCTTCTCAATATGCCCCATTTTGATGATCTTCCTCCGGAGAAGAAAATCGGTAAAGGCTTTAATAATATGGTAGATGGCAAAAAAAACGACGGCTGTTGCAAGTACATCATTCATGGTGTTGAATTTTAATGAATCAATTTATTAGTTATTTCATTTGTCGTCACCGATAGAGAAAAAGTTGCAATCGTCTGTCATTTTTTAAAAAAGCGGTGTAATTTGCAACAAAATATGTTCCCTTGGCGACTCATATACTAATGAATGATGAGGACCTGATACTGCAGATCAGAAGGGGAAACACGACAGCCTTCCGGCACCTTGTTGATAAATACAGCAACATGGTGTGGTTCCTGGTTTTGAGAATGGTGAGGCAGCGTGAAGATGCCGAGGATATTTCCCAGGAGGTCTTTTACAAAGTCTATCACGATATAAATAAGTTCAGAGGTGATTCAAAACTGTCGACATGGATAGGTTCGGTGGCTTTTCATACCACAACCGATTATCTGCGAAAGAGAGGACGGGCAAAAATCATTTTTACCGACGATGAAACGATGCCTCAGGTTGCGGCGGTTGATTTCGATACGCCTTACCAGATGTTAAAAAAAGAAGATGTAAAGGGGCTGATCCACCGGATCATAGATAATCTCCCTCTGCAGTACCGGACGGTCATTACCCTGTACCATCTTGAACAGTTTTCGTACGCTGAGATTTCAGAAATAACCGGGATGCCGGAAGGAACAGTCAAGAGTAATATTAGTCGTGGAAGATCGGCCATAAAGCAGAAACTGCTCAGCCTGGTGCCGGAACTTGAGCATGATTATTCGAATAATGATTAAAAGGAATGATATGAAAGGAGAAGAAAGGATTTACGGCAATCTCGATCAGATGATCGATGACGCTCTCGGGGAAGTGCCTGCAGGTCATGTGCCGAATGATATAGCGTCGAAGGTGCTCGTGAGAATTGATCAGGTTCCTGTTATCAGGGAACTGGCCTTTGAATCGACCTTAAAACTAAGTCTGGTTATTGGTGTCTTTGTTGTGCTGGTAACCTCGTTACTTCTTTTTGGCATCGCCGATGTCAATACGCTGGAGGCGTTTATTGAAAAAAACAGAATGATCCTTTTCCCCGCTTTATTTATGATCCTCTTCACCTGGCTGTTCAACGACATCGTGTTGAAATATCTCTTCCGGAAGTCGGAACCAAAGGGCAGCAGGTCGTGGCAAGCCTGATCCGTCCTGAAGACAGGATTACAGGGCTTTTTCGGCTGCCTGTTTAGCCAAGGTCGCTGATTCTCTCGAGTTTAGCAAGATCAAGAATCTTGATTTTCCGGCCATCAATGGAGATCACGCCTTCCTGCGCAAATGTGGAAAGCGTCCGGATAGCATTGGATGTGGTCATATTTGAAAGGTTTGCCACATCTTCCCTCGAGAGATAAATCTTAATGGTCTGGCTGTCGTCTTCGTAGCCATAGGTGTCTTTCAGGAAAATCAGCGATTCGGCAAGCCTTCCCCTGATATGTTTTTGTGTCAGCGTGACGGTCCGGTTATTGGAAAAGCCGAGTTCGGTTGCAAAAGCTTTTATGATATTGATAGACAGGTCGGAATTTGAACGCAGAAGTTTATACACCGTCTCCCGATCGATGATGCAAACTGTGCAATCTTCAATAGCCACAGCCGTAGCCGTGTGATGTTCTTCTGCAAACAGGGCCCGGTAGCCAATGAATCCAATTGGCTTGGCCATGCGGACGATTTGTTCTCTTCCGCCAACACCTTCCTTAAAAACTTTTACTTTTCCTTCCGACAAACAGATAAGTCCGGTAGGTTTGTCACCCTCCTTAAATATGATCTCACCTCTTTTATAAAAAGCACAGGTATGGCTTTTTCGTATAAGCTCTTTTTCCTTGGGAACCAATACATTGAAAACGGATTTCGGATTGTCAATACAATTGTCGCAGTTAATAACCCTTTCCTGTAGCATGCAAAGTTAAATTTACGTTAATATGCTGAATAACACTCAAAGGTAG
>DASQZK010000778.1:0-2901 GCA_035638735.1 Bacteroidales bacterium | reverse complement strand
TCCTCAATAATGATCAGTCTTATGTCCCGGTTACTTTTCAATATTCTTCCAGGTTGTCTTTACACAAAATGGCTTGGGCAAATATTATCGATATAACTTTTAACATTCATTGATCACCAGAAATATAAATGAGCAAATCCGTGATTATCTGTCTCATCTGCGTCATCTGCGTGCTTCTTTTATATTTATTGGGCATTTTAAAGTCATTATGGCATACCAGGATTCTTCCTTTAGAAATCAACTATATAGTAAAGGCGATTCCTAAGCAAAAATAAACGAATTTTACTTTGTGCCCTTATTTCTGCCCGATCTTGTTGGTTACCTTCAAATATTTGGCTTGACGGATTTTAAAATCTGTTTTGGCATCGATAACATTGGCGTAGGCTTTTTGCCATTCAGCCTGGGCCTCGAGAACATTAACAATGGTCTCCATGCCCAGTTCATAATTATTCTGGCTGACCCGTAAATTTTCATCGGCCTGGTCCAGAGCTTCCCTGGTCAGGTTCACCCTTGTATAGGCTTCCGTCAGGTTTAACCGCGCCTGTTCAATTTCAAGCTGCAGCAACTTACCGATTTTTTCAAGTTTAAGTTCTGACATCTTGTAATCTGCCCGTGCAGCTTTGATCTTGCCCATCCCTTCGCCGAATTTCGTAATCGGTATCTTAACACTGGCGATGGCGCTAATACCGTCAAAGTTATAATTATTAGCATCCTGCATATTAACGTTCAGGTAGTTGTAACCCACAGATACGCCAGCCGTTGGCAGATAAACGCCCCTCACCATTTTGACGTTTTCTTTAGCCAGTTCTGTCTTTTGTTCCAACAGCTTGTACTCCAGCCTGTCCGAAGCATCCTGCATCCCTACACTTCCCGGGTCAAAGTCAGTGATGACAATGCTGTCGTTCACCACAACAGGCATATACAGATCAACGCCGATTACCCGGCAAAGGGACATCCGGCTAAGCTCCAGGCCGTTTTCAGCTTTTTGCACCTGCAGGATAGCCTCGTTGTATTTCACCTGCACCTTGAGCAGGTCATTACGATTGACCATTCCGGTATCGTAACTGTCGGACACAGTTTTTACCAGTCGCTCCAGGAGAGCCTGGTATTTCTTCGCCAGCTTTACCTTTTGTTTCACCGATAAATACGTGTAGTAGGCTTTCTCAGCTTCGAAGATGACCTCACCTTTCTGGAGTTCTTTATTGGTGTTAGCCATCGACGTTCCGATGCCGGCCATTTTATTCCCGGTAATGATTTTCCCGCCTGCATACAATGGCTGCTGGGCGGATATACCTGCCAGAATGCCACCGTTTAACGAAATATTCAGAGGTAAATAAGCATAGGTGTTAAAAAGCGGGTTGCCGTCGGGACCTATCAAGGGATCGCCGGTAACAGGATTTGTCGCGATGTTCGGCACTAGTTCCCCGGTCTGGGGATCCAATACCTTGGTGGGCAGGTACAGTTCCTGGTTTATTTTCTGGTGGCTATAGAGACCTGTTGCCGAAGCTGAGATATTCGGGAACCAGGCTGATCTTGCCTGTGTCTTTTTACCTTCAGCCTTGTTGATAGCAGCATCGGCAATTTGCATTTGCAGGCTGCTCTCTAGCGCCATGTCCCTGCATTTTGTTATCTCCAAAACCAGGGTATCCTGTGCCTGTGCTGCCAGTGTGATGAAGAAGATGACTGCTGTGATATATAAACGTTTCATTTCTTAATTCTTGAATTAATTACTGAATTTTCTGTCTGATGTGACCTTTACCCTGAAAAATACGGAATAGAGTAAAGGCACGAACACCAGTGTGATAAGGGTACCCACGGTGAGACCGGCAATGATGGCCACCGCCATAGACGCATACATCGGATCATGCAGCAACGGTATCATCCCAAGTATAGTGGTGGCTGAAGCCATGATAACCGGCCTGACCCTCATGATGGTTGCGTCCACAACTGCCTGGTACGGGGTAATCTCCTTCTTCAAATGCATGTCTATCTCATCGAGAAGTACAATGGCGTTCTTAATGATCATACCCGTTAAGCCAACAACGCCGACAATAGCGATAAACGAGAATGGTTGCCCGGTAAAAATCAAACCGGGAATAATGCCAATAACCGAAAGAGGCAGGCAAAGGATAATGATCAACGGGCGCCGGTAGTCGTTAAACAGGAGTAAAAGTGTCAGCAGCATTACCCCTCCGGCGATAGGCAGGAAGCTGATGATACCTTTCAGCCCGTCCGATTTAAGTTCCGACTCGCCAACCCATCTTAAATTATACCCTTCCGGGAGGTCTATCTTATCGACGTATTCTTCAAGTTCAGACTGAACCTGCGAAGGACTGTAGCCTTCGGCCGGGTCACACTGTGCCTGGATGGTCCGTTGCCCGTTTCTCCTTCGTACAACCGGTTCTTCCCAGCCGAGTTTCACGCCATCGGTCACGGCGCTTAAAGGCACCGAGGATATCGCGCTTTCGATGAGGTCATCGGTACTGACGGCACCGGTAGTCAGCCCCATGATGTTGTCCTTATCCAGCAAACCTGAAACTTTCGGTAATGTCGGCCATACGGGGATATCGTTAAGATCCTCGATGCGATGTCCTTTTTTATCCCTGATCCTGAACCTGACGGGGTAGGGCGTGTCGCCTTCGTATATGGTCGTGACGGGCAAACCGTCGGTGGCTGCCAGTATGGCCATGCTGATATCTCTCCGGTTGACAGATGCCCTCTGTGCTGCCGCGGGGTTGTATATGGCCCTTAACGTCCGCGCTTCAGGCTCCCAGTCACTACTAACGGTGTACTTGTCGGTGTGCGGATTCTTGAGCATGTATTCTTCAACCTGACGGGCCAGTTTTTTAAGGACAGCCGGATCGGGACCTGAAAATTCAGCCTCTACCTTGTGTGATGCCT
>DASQZK010000777.1:0-9036 GCA_035638735.1 Bacteroidales bacterium | reverse complement strand
AAAGCTCCCGCCATACCACCAGGCCCACCAGGAGGCAAGGACGTAGACCATTACCACAATATAAATGGTAACCATCCAAAACAGCTGTCGCCAATGCCGGTACAACGGAATAAGGCCGGATGCCGCAAACAACATGACCGGCACATATAAAAACCAGCCCTTGCGGTAACTGAACAAAAGATCAGTGATGTGCGGAGAACCGAAAAAGAACGCGCTGCCGGTATTCTGGTAGGCATTGTAAAACAGATGCCCGGTAAGTGTATGCCAGTAAATGAATTGCGGGATCCAGGGGATGATGAAGGCCAGGATCATCAGCCCTATTTTCCAGGCTTCTTTCCAGAAGAATCTTATCCTTGCCCATAAGGACTGTAAACTGTCGACGCCCCAAAGGATCAATAATATAACCACCAGTATATTAGAAGGTCTGATAAGGGCAATAAGTCCGAGTAAAAATCCTGCCAGAAGGGTTATACCGACCGATGGTTTCTTATACCACTGAATTACCAACCATAAAAATGCAATGATGAGGACAAAATTATAGCTGTGCGACATGGGCGCATCATAGGTGCCGTACTTGTACAGGTTTGTCCCCAGAGCAACCAGCAACATGGTCCAGGCCGTCGCCAGGGTTGAAAAATACCGGCTGAGCAGATTTTTCAATATGAAAAGACCGATTATTAAATAAAAAAGGCTGCTGAACACCAGGCAAAACTGGTAAACAGGACTGAACCCGTCCTGCGCCTGGCCGATGAGAGGCGCCAAGGTATTGGCAATGAAGAAGAACGGCGAATAAAGGATGGCCAGCCCCATTGATGTAAGGATAACCCTGTGCCCGTTTTCCGCTTTCACATACCAAAATTTATTGTCGTTGACAAAACCCGGGTCATCAAGAAAATCAAGTGTGACATCGTGGTAAATGAATGTTGCCGGCAGGTAGCCGTAATAGGAAATAATATCCCACCGGATAACACCTTTCATCCCCTGTTCTGTCCAGTCCTTTTCACTGAAGTTAGTTAAAGTATATACTATTGCAACAAAAAGGATAACCAGCTTTAGCAGGTAATCTGTCCTTTGAAGCTTATCGCGTAACGGTACGGTCATATCTATAATTGGAATTGGCGGGGAAAATATTCATGCTTTGCAAAAATAGCCGGCATTTTTTCCACTCATACCTGGATTATCAAAACAAAGATAGCAATTATACTGTATCTGTAACGCCCGTACCACAGAGGTAATATAAACCGGTGAAGACAATACAAAAGGAAGTTTTTAAGAAAGAATTTTTGTGTAGCCTGAATATGAGTTTCTCTGCAGATTGTTATCTTTAATCTCAGTTTTACCATCATTCCCTGGCTATTATCTTCTGCAGCCTTTGCTGGCTGCGGAAACAAACCATTTTCAACAAGTAGACTCATGAACAGAAAAAGGAGCCTTGCGACTACCAGTCAGTTTATCATTGAAAACATTTTCTTTCTTGTTCTTCTGACCTTCTCCCTGGTCTTTGCCAAAGAACGCATCATCAATTCCGACGCCGGCTTTTACTTCTTCAAACTCGTCAACTTCGGTCATTTTAATATTGAACATGGTCGCTATTCGGCCTTCATTTCACAAATAGCACTCCTTGCCGGCGTAAAAATTGGCCTTAGCCTGAAAACACTCCTCTACCTTTATTCTGCTTCTTTCATCGTTCTTTTCTGGCTTGTTTACATCCTGGTCAGAAACGGCTTGAAAAATAAAGGGGCTGCCCTGGCTATCCTCATGACCATTGCCGTTGGTGCAACACACAGCAACTACAGGCCCGTATCGGAATCAACGCAGGGGCTCGTATATGCCCTGGTTTTCTTTGCCATTTTGTTTGCCCCATTTAAACAGGTGAGCGAAAGCAGACGAATGGTCTTACGAACATTGTTGTCACTGATAACAATTGTACTATGCTATTTTGCCCATCCACTCACCATCTTCCCGGTTCTTTTTATCATCGGTTTCTATACCATCGAGAGAAGGGCGTGGAAAAGTTACCTCCCATGGATACTGCTTCTTTTTACCCTGGTACTCTATGCCTTCAAATTTCTCGTGACGAAAGATTCATCTTATGAAGGCGGTAAATTGAGTGGTTTGGACATTATCACCCAGAATCTGCCCCGTTTTTTCAGTATCTATTCCACCAAATACCTCGTCAAGCGGCTTTTGAATGTATATCTGGTGTCGACCATCCTGTTCCTGGCCCTTAACATCTATTACCTCTGGAAGAAGGATTACCTGAAATGGATCTTTACCAATACATTTATCCTCGGTTTCGTCCTGATCTACAACCTCGACTATTATGCCGGCGGATCCGATATCGAAATGGATAAGAACCTGATGACCATGAACTTGCTGATCTTCCTGCCTTTTGCTACCGACATTTATTACAATGAAAATATCCGTGAATGGCTAAGGCCCGTATTTATGATTTTAGTATTAGGCTTCTCGGTCATAACATTGCTTCACCCCCGGAAAATATACAGGCAGCGTATCAGCTATTATGAAGAATTGAACGACGCACTGCAGGCTCAAACCGGTCATAAATTTTATACAGAAGAAGAAAATATCAGCAAGAAAGTCCTTTTCCTTTGGGGTGTTCCTTTTGAGTCGCTGATAATAAGCAGCCTTGACGGGCCTGTTCATTCCAGGACAATTTATCCTGTAAAGAATTTAAACGACCTCCCCGGCTATATTGGTGACCCGGATCTTTTCCTTTGCACATTTTTCTGGCCCAAATGGAACATTGACGAATTAAACCCACATTATTTCAGACTACCTGAAAAACCCTACCATTACCTTCCGGCGGAAGACCTACCTAAAACTGGAAATAAATAAACGGCTGCAGTTCGGCCGACCACGACTGGTAAATGATAAAAACCACGACAGCGGCTATCCCGACCTTGGCATATATAGGTGTCCGGATAAACCAGTCGCGGTAACCGGCTTTCCACTTTGATGGTAACCAGTGGACCAGGTAACCCAGGAACATGATGGCAAACACTTTGTAATAAGAGCCAAGCACCAGTGGAACGATCGCCAGGTCGAGATGATGCCAGACCTGGCTGATGAGCTGGTTGGCATGCAGCATCGAATCGGAGCGGAACCAGATCCGGGTAAGGGTAATAAAGTTGAATGTGAGGAAGACTTTCCAGAAGCGGGAAAGCCAGTGGGTACTGTTCTGGTATGGGCTGATGCGTTTCCAGTACTTGTAAACGAGAAGCCCCGCACCATTCAGTCCGCCCCAGATCACGAACTGCCAGCTTGCCCCGTGCCACAGGCCTCCCAGCAGCATGGTCAGCATAAGATTGATGTTGGTGCGAAGTCTGCCCTTCCGGTTGCCACCCAGTGGTATATACAGGTAGTCTCTTAACCAGGATGACAGCGACATGTGCCAGCGTTTCCAGAAATTCCCCACACTGTCGGCCTTGTAGGGTGAATTGAAGTTCTTGGGCAGGCGAAAGCCCAGCATCAGGGCAATGCCGATGGCAATATCGGTGTATCCCGAAAAGTCGCAGTACACCTGCAGCGAATAGGCGTAGAGGGCCGTCAGGTTTTCAAAGCCTGTATAGCCTGTCGGGTTAGCAAAAACGCGATCGATAAGGTTCACCGCCAGGTAATCGCCTATGAATACTTTTTTTGTCAGACCGTTCAGAATCAGGAACAGGGCATAGCCGAATTCTTCGACGGAAAGATGGTATCGTTTATATAGTTGCGGAATGAACTCCGAAGCCCTCACTATAGGCCCGGCAACCAGCTGTGGAAAAAAGGAAACATAAAAGCCGAAATCGACCAGGCTTTTTACCGGTTCCAACTTATCCCGGTATATATCCACCGTATAAGAAATAGTCTGGAATGTGAAAAATGAAATACCTACCGGCAGCCCTATTGCAGCCACATCAAAATGCGCCCCGGTAATCCCGTTTGACCAGAACGCAAGAAAATTGAATACCTGGAAATGGGTATTAAATAAGCTGTTTATCGTATCGGTGATGAAATACGAATATTTAAAATAGGAAAGCAGTCCAAGGTTTATGATCACACTGCAGGCCACGAAGAATTTCTTCCACGACTGTTTCTGACTGTTGTAAATCCGAAATCCAAGGAAATAATCGGCAAATGTTGAGAATATAAGTAAGAGGAAGAAAAGGCCGCTGGTTTTCCAGTAAAAGAACAGGCTGGCCAGGAACAGGAAGGCATTACGGAGGGCTTTATGGGGGTAGATCACCGAATAGACGGCCAGCACGATGGCGAAAAACACCCAGAAATAGATCTGGGTGAAAAGCAGCGGTTTTTCAGGGTTGTAGAGAAATATATCTTTCAGGCTAAGCAAAGTAGTTCAGTTAATCAGACATTCGTTTTAGTGCCTGTTTTCGGCATAATGATGACTGTTTTGAAGCCACCGGTCATATTCATAAATAAATGCATTGTAAAACATTTCGGCCACGATCCTGGCCCCGCGGGTATTGAAATGTACAAAATCGCTTACGGCCAGTGGCGGTTCGGCAAACACCCAGCTGGGCATGGAATTCCTTCCTCCCATGGCTTCGTACATATCCCAGAAGGCACAGCCCGATTCGAGGGCTGCCTTTTCGAGGGCATCACGCACCGGTTCCAGGTTCGAATACGTCACATACTTTCCGTTTTCCTTTTTTGACATATCCGAAGGACCTATCACCACCACAGGCACACCCGGCAGCATACGCCTGATCACGCCAAGTTCACGCTTGAACAGGTGTTCGTAATAATCATAATCTTTGGTGAGATAAGGTATCACATTCCCGCCAAACTGGAGCAGGATCATCCCGACATTCAGGTCCTGGTACATCTTTTTAAGGAACAATGTGTCGACCTTGGAAAATACAAGGCCGGAACTTCCGCGTAACGGAATATTGTCGACAGCAATACCCCAGTCGTTATCGAGGGTAATACCATAAATTTCCGGGCTGCCCTGTCCGGTAAAAGTCAGCCTGAATTGCTCGGGCGTGGAGGGCGTTGTCCAGGTATATTCGTGGTACATCCGTTGTGGGGTAATGGTGAGGGAATCGATCAATGAATCACCGGCAAAGACGTCCATGCGCGTGTTTTCGGGCCGGCCGCCGATGAAAACTGAAAACCTGTTAAACGATCGCGACGACCTGTACCCCAACGGTGATGGAGAAAAACTGACAGCAGCCGTACTGCCTTTCAAGGTATCGCTGACCCTGAACTTTGAAAATGTAAAAAGGGCCCCGTAGCGTTTATGCTTCAAGGTAGTATCACGGTGAGCAAAGCCTGTATATCTGTCCCATGCCCCGGAAAAAGCCTGTTTTATTGATAGTTTCCCGTTATAAAGTGGTACTACAGGTATCATTCCGCATCCCGATCCTCCGAATTTCACCTGCAGCTTATGACGGATATAACTCGTCATCCGGTCGGCTTCTATCTGGGAGTCGCCGTAGTGTAACACTCGTACCAGCTGGCGATCTTTACCGAGGCGGCTGACCTGGCGGAAGAAGGGATACAGCAGGTTAGGATTTGCCGGGGGAAGTTCGATCAGGTGTGTTATCTTTTTCAGACTGTCGGCACTGGCTCTGATGGTGTCTGCATGGACCAGTGTATCGGGCGAAGCCTGTGGTTCAGGAATTACTGTTGACACAGCCGTTGTGGGGATTTCATCCACGGCTTTGCTGTTCCCGATGATACCGGAAATATCGGCATATTTAACTGTATCTTCGGTGAAGAACTCTTCCGGTTTCACAAAATTCAGCGAGAACCGGTCACCTATTTTCAGACCATTGTCGGGCAGAAGCGCAGCCATGATAAACAGCACCAGGAACACACTGATTAGGAATGTCAATATCTGGTAGGGTTTCATGGCACTTTGGTTAATGCGCAGACATCAGATCTTCTTCCTGATTTTAAGGACCTGCCCTGGCTTAATGGTTGCCCCGTATTTGAGTTCGTTGGTTTTGGCTATCTCAAGGTCGGACACCCCCGGGAATTTCCTGGCAATTTCCCACAGGGTATCTCCCGACCGCACAGTGTAATATGTAAACTCACCCGTAGGGTTATCCGGAACAGTAGTTGCAGCCACCGACGGTTTCGATGCGGGTTGCCCTGCCAGTCGCTGCTTCTCGGCAAAACTGGCGGTATTGACGTTTGTATACTTTGTTGCCCGGCCATTCGGAACAAAAACCACCAGTTTCTGGCCGGTCCTGATCACATTGGATCGGATGTTATTCCAATACCTCAGGTCCGAGATCCGGACATTGTACCACATACTTATATAGCCGAGGTTATCGCCGGGTTTGACTGTATAGTACATTTTCGTGTACTTACCCGACGGCAGTTCGGGAATGGAATAATGCCGCGAAGTGGGGTTCACGATCATGTTATCCGGATTGAAGTAAATGCTGTCTTTATAGGCAAAGATAGAGTCTTCGAGCTCGATGAAACGCATTTCCTGGACCTTGGGTATCCGCAGAGCGTAGGTCTTACTATCGCCGGGGATGATGTCATGCCTGTACTGCGGATTAAGATCGCGCAACTGGTGTATGGGAATACCCAGGACTTCAGACACCTGCTTCAGGTGAAGTTTATCATGGATCATCAGGGTATCGGAGTTTAGTTCAAAGTCGACGGCCACCGGTGACAGGTTATGTTGATCGTAATAATTCATCACGTATGATGCGGCAATGAAAGCGGGCACGTATCCACGTGTTTCCCGGGGCAGGTAGTAATAGATATCCCAATAGTTCCTTTTACCGCCCGAGCGCCTGATGGCTTTGTTTACGTTACCGGGGCCGCAGTTGTATGCGGCAATCACCAACACCCAGTCTTTATAGATGCCATACAGGTCTTGCAGAAATTCGGCAGCAGCAACGGTCGATTTGTACGGGTCGCGTCTTTCATCCACCAGTGAGTTGATGGTGAGGCCGTAATGCCGGCCGGTTGAATACATGAACTGCCAGATGCCTGTAGCTCCGGCACGGGAAACAGCCCGCGGGTTGAGTGCCGATTCGATAACGGGCATATATCTGAGTTCGTAGGGCAGGTTGTAACGGTCGAATACTTCTTCAAACAAGGGGAAATAATATTGCGAAAGTGTCAGCATCACGGAGACACGTTCTCGCCTCTGCCTGGTATAAAGCTCAATGAAGTTTTTTACGATGCGGTTATACGAAAGATCGATGACCGACGGAATCCGGCTGAGTCGATCGATATATACAGAATCGGGGTAATCAGGTATCAGTGTATCCTCTTCGACCAGGTAAATACTGTCGGCACCATCGAACTGAATGGCTTGTTGGATATAATAGAGGTTAAGCAGGCTGTCGAGGTTATCTTCAAACCCCGAGGAAATTTGAGTGCCGGGCATCGACAATGTATCTGATTCATTCTCCTGCCCCATCACCGCCGGCAAAGTGAATACCGCGGTGAATAGTGTAAGTAAAATTCTTCCCTTCATTAAATCAACATATTTGTCTTTCACAAATAAATATAAAACTAAAATGATAAGCAAGCCCTTAATCCAAAAGTATTAGGCGGTCCGTTTGGCAAAATGACAGGTCCGGGCTCAATGTGCAGAGAAATATCCTCTCCCACATCCCAGTCGAATAAGTATGCATCGACCGTGGCATCAATGATCTGGAGGACATAAAAACCACCTGTCAGTATAATACTGAGGTCACGCCAGCGCTTATATATATCCTTTCCATTTTGCATTTGTTCGGGAGAAAGGGCATACTTAAAATACTTAAGCGTGTAATTGATTGAATCATTGTTAGCAGCGATAAGGCCGTTTTTCAGGTCTTTATAATAGCGGTTATTATGGTCGATAAAATACACCAGGGTGCCGAAGCCGACATAAATGATGGGGACCTTCCAGTACTTTTTGTTGTAAATCTGCCCCAGCCCGGGAAGCAAAGCGGAATATAAAGCGGCTTTATGTGGATCATGCGCCATGGAGTCGACAACTGTTGCCGATTCTTCGGCGCTTATGGCCAGGGTATCTCCTTCGCCGCCTGAAGTCTCTTGCTGTGCCCGGGCCGGAAGTTGCAGCAGCAGGAATATCGACAGGAATGCGAGGCTGAAAAAGCCTTTTCCTGCCGGCCCGGCAACGGTTAGCCTAGGCATTAAGCTTATCGAGAATAGCAATGATCCTTTCAAGATCTTCATCTGATTTGAAAGGAATAACGATTTTACCGGCTCCCTTATTGTTCCGTTTAAAATCGATCGACGCCCCGAAGTGTTTTGCAAGGGCATGCCGGAGATCTTCGTATTCAGGATCCTGAGCACTTCCGGTTGCATTTGCATTTTCACCATTATTTGCATCCTTTTGTTGCAACCGGCGCACGAGGTCCTCGACTTTTCTAACCGAAAGGTCATTGGCAATGATTTGTTCAAACACCGTGATCATCGTATCGGCTTCTTCAATATTAACCAGGGCGCGGGCATGACCCATTGAGATTTGCTTTTCCCTGATCCCCAGTTGGATCTCGGCCGGGAGCTTCAACAGGCGGAGATAGTTGGTAACGGTGGACCGTTTTTTCCCCACGCGGTCGCTAAGGTTCTCTTGTGTAAGTTCACATTCTTCGATAAGGCGCTGGTAACTGATGGCCACTTCGATGGCATCAAGATCTTCGCGCTGGATATTTTCCACCAGGGCCATTTCGAGCATGTTCTGATCCTCGGCACTTCTCACGAAGGCCGGAACTGTTTTCAGTCCGATTTTCCTGGCGGCACGAAAACGGCGTTCACCGGTAATAAGCTGGTACTTCCCGTCACCGAGCATCCGCACGGTAACCGGCTGGATAATCCCGATCTCCTTGATCGAATCGGCCAGTTCCTCCAGCGCTTCTTCGTCAAACCTGGACCTGGGCTGCCATGGATTAGCCTCAATATCCCTTACTGAAATCTCGTTGACCGCTGCTACGGTCGCCTGAGGCAGGTTTTCCTGGCCGGCTTCTTCTATTAAGGCGCCAAGCCCCCTTCCAAGTGCGTTCTTTTTGGCCATATCGTTATTCTATAATT
>DASQZK010000776.1:0-7280 GCA_035638735.1 Bacteroidales bacterium | reverse complement strand
TGTAGCCCGTCTTCCGGTCTTCCATTCCGAGTAATCAGCCGTATCGGTATACATGGCCCAGATCATTGGTGAGAGTGGTCCCATGACAAGGCTGATGAGAACCTGGATAACGAACATGGTAATGATGGCGTTATTGCTGATCAGGTAGAATATGGCTGTCAGTACTGCGGTGAGGAACATCAGGATGATAAAGGCTCTCCGCTTGCCGAACAGTTGAGAGATGAAGCGGGTGGACAGTACGCCAACTATGTTAGCCACCGACCCGAATACCATGAAAGCAGAGGCAAGCACGTCCTTGTCGTAGCTATATGATTTTCCGAACAGGTTGATAGTCTGGTCACCTACATAATATTTGAAATAGTACATGATCGAACCGTTCCTGATGGATACGAAGGTCAACAGGAATATGCCGATGGCAAAAAGCATGAGCCAGGGGATATTGCCAAACAGGTCTTTCAGGTCGTTTCTCAGGGAAGTGATTTGCGTTTTGGGCGGGCGAACCCTTTCTTTCGTGGTGGCGAAGGTCGTCAGGAACAGGGCTGCAGCCAAAATGGCAAAGATGGTCATTGTCCATTGCCAGCCAACAGCCTGGTTACCCCCGCCGGTCACCTTGACCAGCTTGAGGGCCGTACCCTGGACGATCAGCCCGCCGCCAAAAGCCGCTACGAAACGGAATGACGAAAGAGATGTCCTTTCCAGTGAATTGGGCGACATAACGCCCATAAGAGCAGAATAAGGGATGTTGATGGCCGTGTAGATCATCATCATCAGTGAGTAGGTAATATAGGCGTAGATGATCTTACCGCTGTCGCTGAAATCGGGCGTGATAAATGTCAGCACACCGATTACGCCGAAGGGTATGGCCAGCCAAAGCAGGTATGGTCTGAACTTACCCCAGCGCGTGTTGGTGCGGTCGGCGAGAATGCCCATGAGAGGGTCGTTAACGGTGTCCCATATCCTGGTAACCAAAAACATGGTTCCGGCAGCAGCGGCTGAAATACCGAAAATGTCGGTGTAGAAAAAGAGCAGGAACATCGAAAATGTCTGCCAGAACAGGTTGGAGGCGGTATCACCCAGGGAATAGCCTATCTTCTCAAAAAAAGGGAGTTTCGCCGAAATTTTATTCATGATGGTGTTGGTTAGAGGTTGGATGTCAGAAACGACATAATTAGAAAAATTTTTCGATATAGACAAGAACGATTTATTGTCGACGGGGCGCACGGCCGTGCACCCGTGCCTCCGAATGTCTGTATACGCACCCAGGCCATAAGGACTATGAAATAAAAAAAGCTGTCTGCACGAGGCAGACAGCTTTTTTGACAAATATATTGAGTTACTGGATGCGGATTACATCATGCCGCCCATTCCGCCCATTCCGGGACCGCCAGCCGGCATCGGCTGTTCTTTCTCGGGTTCGTCGACCAGTACGCATTCGGTAGACAGGAACATGCCTGCGATAGATGCGGCATTTTCCAGTGCGATACGTGCAACTTTGGTAGGATCGATAACGCCGGCTTCAAGGAGGTTTTCATATTTTTCGGTCCTTGCATTGTAACCGAAATCATCTTTACCTTCCCTGATTTTCTGAACAACAACAGAACCTTCGAGTCCGGCGTTTTCAACAATCTGGCGCAGGGGCTCTTCAAGAGCTCTTTTCACGATGCCGATACCTGTGGTTTCGTCAGAGTTGTCACCCTTGAGTGAAGCAATCGCTTCAACTGCCCTGATATAAGCAACACCACCACCAGGGATGATACCTTCTTCAACAGCAGCACGTGTTGCGCTGAGAGCATCTTCTACGCGGTCTTTCTTTTCTTTCATTTCAACTTCTGAAGCGGCACCTACATAGAGGACAGCCACACCACCGGCCAGTTTAGCCAGTCTTTCCTGAAGTTTTTCTTTATCGTAATCGGAAGTTGTGTTCTCAATCTGTTTTTTGATCTGTGAAACACGGGCGTCGATATTGGCTTTTTCGCCGGCACCGTTAACAACGGTTGTATTTTCTTTGTCGATGCTTATTTTTTCGGCATTGCCCAGCATATCGAGCTGTGCACTCTCCAGCTTCAGACCTTTTTCTTCCGAAATAACAGTACCACCTGTCAGGATAGCGATATCCTCAAGCATTTCTTTTCTCCTGTCGCCGAAACCGGGTGCCTTTACAGCAGCGATCTTGAGCGAACCTCTCAGTTTGTTAACGACGAGAGTGGCCAGGGCTTCTCCGTCAACATCTTCAGCAATGATCAGGAGGGGACGGCCTGTCTGTGCAGCTGCTTCGAGAATAGGGAGAAGATCTTTCATGGTGGAGATCTTCTTGTCGTAAATAAGAACAAACGGATTGTCGAGGACAGCTTCCATTTTTTCGGTGTCGGTAACAAAATAAGGGGAAATGTAACCACGATCAAACTGCATACCCTCAACAACTTCAACCGTTGTTTCAGAGGTTTTGGCTTCTTCTACGGTAATAACACCTTCGCGCTTTACTTTCGACATGGCTTCGGCGATAAGAGCACCGATGGTATTGTCGTTATTGGCTGAAATAGAAGCCACCTGTTCGATCTTCTTGTTATCGTCTCCAATCTCTTTCGACTGCTGTTTGAGACTCTCTACAACTTTAATCACGGCCTTGTCGATACCTCTTTTGAGGTCCATCGGGTTGGCGCCGGCCGTTACGTTTTTAAGACCGACCTGTACTATTGACTGTGCCAGGACAGTGGCGGTTGTTGTTCCGTCACCGGCATCGTCGTTGGTTTTTGAGGCTACTTCTTTCACCATCTGTGCGCCAACGTTTTCGAAGTGGTCGGAAAGTTCAATCTCTTTAGCAACAGTTACACCGTCTTTGGTAACCTGGGGAGCACCGAATTTCTTCTCGATGACCACATTCCGTCCCTTGGGTCCCAATGTGACTTTCACAGCATTCGCCAGGGCATCAATGCCATGTTTGAGTTGATCACGTGCTTCGATATTAAATTTAATTTCTTTTGCCATTTTTCTATCTTTTTTTTTAATGAATTATTTCTTAATAGCTTGCGGGGTTATCAGACAACTGCAAGAATGTCCGACTGTTTCATGATCAGATAATCTTTCCCGTCAACAGTAATTTCGGTGCCGGAATATTTTCCGAAAAGAACGACATCACCAACTTTAACTTCCATTTTTTCATCACCTGTACCGGGGCCTGCGGCTACAACGGTACCCTTTTGAGGTTTTTCCTTGGCTGTATCAGGAATAATAATGCCACTTGCTGTTTTTTCCTCAGCTTCCAGCGGCTCGATCAGGACGCGATCGCCCAACGGTTTAACGTTAACATCTGCCATGTTATAAGAGTTTATTAGTTTGACATGATTTTACATTTCGCTCCATCCCGTTCATAATGTATGCCAAAGCATGATTCATGGTTGGCAGGCAGGGATAAAGGACATTTTTTCATTTAAAGACTACAAGTAAAACCGCCGTATTGTTCATTCTAATTCGCATAAAATGAGAGAATTATATTGATAATGCCGGTTTATGCCGGCCTAAAAAAAAAGTGTCAGGATACTGACATCCTGACACTTTTTTTTTCGTCGAAATGGGATTACTTTCCACCCTGGTCTTGTTCGGGATTTTCACCGGAGGCATTATTCTGCTGCTGGTTGTCGGGAGTTGATTCGGGCAGATTGATAGTATTATTTGATCCCTCATTCAAAAGGGAGGAGTTGAACTGTCCTTCAACGCGGGATTTTTCTTCCTGGTTGCTGCCGGGAAGTGTGATGGTGGCAAGAAGACTGAATAGAAGCAAACCGGTTGCAAGGATCCATGTTGCCTTCTCAAGAAAATCTGTGGTCTTTCTTACACCCATGAACTGGTTTGAAGATGCAAAATTCGAGGCAAGTCCACCACCCTGTGAATTCTGAACCAATACGATAAGTATCAGGAGAATACAAACTATTACAATCAAAATGACGAATAGGACGTGCATGATTTTTATTATTTGTTATTAATCAGATGTTTAATTTCTTCAATTTGCGTGGCAAAGTAAATACTTTTTTCCGGATATTTCAAACTTAATTTTTCATAGGCATAGATTGCTTTGGAATAAAGCCCTTGTTTGATATAAATCTTAGCTAATGAGTCTGTTACAAAACTCTCGTTTTCCTGTACGCTCTTTCTTGAGACATCTCCTGCGAGGGATGTTTCTTTATCGGCCCTGATGGGACCGTGGCCGCCGTTTATAAATGTATCGATAAGGTCGGGCGTATTACCCACGTCATCGTTTTTGGTTTCATTTTTATCCCGATCATCTGTTTTACCGGCATTTTCAGCCAACTTACCCGGCTGTGTTCCTTCTTCCGCCGGGTCCTTTTTCCGTTCTATTTTCTCTATCCAGTCGGTAAAGCCTTTCCCGGGGTGCTTCTGCTGTTCTTCCCTTTCGTCTTCCCCGGCGGGTGTTTCTTCCGGCTGCCGGGACGTTTGTACCGGCTTATGGTCGGTTGTGCCGATGAGATGTTCAAATTCACGGTTTACCTGGTCGGCTTCGTTTTCCCGGTCTGTTGGCTCATCAGTCTTCTTTTCCCGGTCTGCCCCGGCGTAGGTAAAGTCGAGAAGTTCTTTCGTTTTGCCGGTTGTTGCTACACCCGCGTTTTGATCATTTCCCGGGGCCGGGACTTCAGGCAGGAGGTCATCATCGCCCTCGCCCATGAGGTCCTGGACTCGGTTAAAGCGGTTTGTGAACTTCTCGGTCATCTCTGCGGCCAGGTCGGAATTGATAAAGTTATACAGGTGTTTCCGGTTATGGACAAAGGGAATGTGTTTCCTGATCTCGCTGTCAAGATCAGAGGGATTCTCTTTCTTTAAAATGAGGAGGCGGAGAATTCGGGCCGTGGAGAAATAGGGGTATTCCCGCAACAGATCATTCAGTTCCGGGGCACCGGAAATATGGTTTTCCGGTTCAAGCATGGCATGCAGAAAAAGATCCTTGTTCATAGTTTACCAGTTAACAAATGCTTTATTAAAGATGTCTTCAACAAGTTGATCCACAATCTGGTCGATAAGGTCATCCTCCACATCCGCAAGGTTAGTATCACTCGGATAGTCTTCGTAGCGTGAGAAACTCGTGTCGAAACTGTCATCGGGATTAATATTGTTGGTAAATTTTACCCGTACGGTAATGGTCAGCCTGTTGAGGGCTGCCACTTCATCACCGGTAATGGCCGTTGGAGACGTCCGGTAGTTCTTAATCTCACCAGAGAAATCAACATCGCCTACGCCATTTACCAGGTCAAGATTCGTCTGACCGGTAATCTTGTCTTTCAGGGCATCGGTGAATTTCTGGCTGAGTGTAGCCTGAACCACCGGGGCCCTGTTGGGAAAATACGCAACCGAGTAAGTCTTAATCTCGGGCGGCAGGTTAACACCCGAGAGAGAGTAACTAACTTTGCACGACTCGATGAAAAGCAGGGAACTTAACAGGAAAACGAAGACCACGGCAAACGTATACCGGCTCTTACTCTCATGCTTCAATATCATATTCTTTAATTTTTCTGTAAAGTGTTCGTTCCGATATCCCCAGTTCCTGTGCGGCATTTTTACGTTTACCATGATGTTTCTCCAGGGCCTTTTTAATAAGTTCAATCTCCTTGTCTTCCAGCGATAGTGACTCCTCCACGATTTCTTCAGTATCCATGATATCTTCTTCGGCAGGCCGCGGGAAATGGAATGTATGATGAGCGTCTTCGTTGTCTTTGTCTTCGCTTTCGGCCGGGTGATAGAGCTTTCTGATCATTTGCGCATTCTCCTCCCTCACCTCGTGACTGTCGGTTCCTTTCTGCATCAGATCTTTGACAAGTTTTTTCAGGTCGGCCATGTCATTCTTCATGTCGAACAAAATCTTATAGAGAATTTCCCGTTCGGACGAGAACGTCTCCCTGTCGATAGACTTACCGGCAAGGGCTGGCAACTTACTCTTACGGTAGTCGGGCAGATATTTGACCAGGGTATCGGTATCAATGGTCCGCTCCTGTTCAATGATCGAAATTTGTTCGGTAACGTTTTTAAGCTGCCTGACATTTCCGGGCCATTCGTAATTTTCAAGGACAACTTTAGCCTCATCGGTAAGAACGACCGGGGGCATCCGGTATCTCTCAGCAAAGTCGGATGCAAATTTCCTGAAAAGCAGAGAGATGTCTTCACCCCGTTTTCTGAGCGAAGGTACACTTATGGGAACGGTATTCAGCCTGTAATACAGATCTTCCCTGAACCGGCTGTTATTAATGGCTTCAACAATATTTATGTTCGTGGCGGCTATCACCCTGACATTTGTTTTCTGTACTTTGGAAGAACCTACCCTCAGGAATTCTCCGGCTTCCAGTACCCTGAGAAGCCTCACCTGCGTCGATAACGGCAATTCCGCTACCTCGTCGAGAAAAATGGTGCCTCCGTCTGCTACTTCAAAATACCCTTTTCGCGATTCGTGCGCACCGGTGAAGGAACCTTTCTCATGACCAAATAATTCAGAATCAATGGTACCGTCAGGTATAGCCCCGCAGTTGACCGCTATGTACGTCCCGTGTTTACGTGAACTAAGGGTATGAATGATCTGGGGAAACACTTCTTTACCGGTACCGCTTTCACCGGTGATAAGAACCGAAAGATCCGTGCCCGCCACCTGCATGGCAATATTGATAGCATGATTAATCCCCGGGTAATGACCGATGATACCAAATCTCTGCTTGATCTGCTGTAAATCCATATATGTTAGTTCGCTAGAATTACTGACAAAATATCCTGATTGTTATGACAAAATTACTACTTTAAAAGTTTTTTACTAATATTGGGTTGCAATAAAAACGTTTTTTTCTCTGCACTATTATGGAAATAATCGGTATTATCCCGGCTCGATACGGGTCTACCCGGTTTCCGGGAAAACCACTGGCCGACATAAAGGGAAAGCCTGTAATACAATGGGTTTATGAAAGCAGCTCACAGGCTCTCAGCCATGTCTTCGTCGCTACCGATGATGACCGGATCAGGGATGCCGTAATTGATTTTGGCGGGAAGGCGGTGATGACCTCCCCGGACCACACGAGCGGGACCGACAGGTGCATGGAAGCCGTTGACAGGATTAGTGAAGAATACGGCCTTACCGCTGATGTGGTCATCAATGTCCAGGGTGATGAGCCGTTCATTAAGCCGGAACAGATTGCCCAATTGGCCGGGTGCTTCAATGACCCCGGCACTCAGATCGCGACACTGGTAAAACCGGTGGATGATACCGAAGAAATATTCGATGAGAATAAACCTAA
>DASQZK010000775.1:0-2445 GCA_035638735.1 Bacteroidales bacterium | reverse complement strand
AATAGTGATTACCGGCGTAAACATCGGACGCTACGATTCGGAAGGCCTGCGTTTTGAAGATGTGCTCGAAAGGGTCCTCGAACTTGACGGTGATTTCAGAGTACGAATCTCATCCATCGAGCCCGACGGTTTCAGCGACCGTTTCCCGGCGTTGTTCAATCATCCAAAACTTGTCCCCCACCTGCACCTTTGCCTGCAAAGCGGTTCCGACAAGGTGTTGATGCAGATGCGAAGAATGTACACCGTAAAATCCTATATGGATATCATCAACACGTTCAGGAAACAGTATGCAGATTTTAACTTTACCACCGATATCATTGTAGGTTTTCCCGGGGAAACCAGGGAAGAGTTCATGCAAACATGTGATGTGGTTAAGGAAGCCGGATTCAGCCATATCCATACCTTTCGCTATTCACAACGAACAGGTACCCGCGCCGCCCGCATGACCGACCAGGTACCTGAAAAACTCAAAGCTGAACGAAGCGAGGCTATCAGGGCCATCTCCGATAGCAATAAAGAACGATACTACAATAGCATGCTCGGCCTAAACCAGCGGGTACTGATCGAAAAACCCGATGCTGACGGCTACGCCAAAGGTTATGGGGAACACTATATACCCGTCATCATTCCCGGCATTAAAACCGAACAGAATGAATTTGTGAACGTGGTGCTGAAGTCTGTCTCAACCGACGATCCTTCCGAAGTGGTAGCCGGCTTGGTAAACGAAAACGCTGCTGTTTAATCCTGCTGGCAACCATTATTGTGTTTCAGCCATGGTATCCGTGAACCGGCCATCATTGCTGCACCGTGTACTTCCCTCCCGAATCCTACCATTTTTGAAGGATAAATAAATAACCGTAACATAAAGCAATACAAATATTTATACTCAGGATTAAACGCATTATGCACATAACTTTTCGTGTACAAATGTGTTTAATAGGAAAAATGTCTTATTTTTGGCCGGACCAATTCCGGCAAAAAAAAGCACTACCGGATAAGATCTGTAAAAAACTAAGGGATGACTAAAAGTGATAAAATTACCAGCATTAGCGGGCGGTTATATTACAGGATTTTTCTCGCAGGTGCTAATAAAATTCTTGAAAATCAAAAAGTACTTAATCAGATAAACGTATTCCCGGTTCCCGATGCCGATACCGGGACGAACCTGGCTTCCACCTGCCGGTACATCATTGATAATGCCCGCCCCGACGATTCGTTCAAAGTAACGGCCGACGAAATTGCTGTAGCAGCACTGAACGGTGCCCGGGGTAATTCGGGCGTCATCTTTGCCCAGTTTTTATATGGTATGAGCGTCGAATCGGGCGACCATCCTCACCTGACCATCCATGCTTTTGCCGAGGCCATCCGAAAATCGGTCGACTATGTCTACGACGCCATTGCCAATCCTGTTGAAGGAACTATGCTTACCGTAATAAGGGAATGGGCCGATTTTATCTATTCACACAAAGACATTATCGATGATTTTTACGGTCTTTTTTCCCGGGCTTACGATATTGCAGCTAAAGCACTTGTCGAAACAACCAGCAAACTGAAAGCCCTGTCGCTGGCTAACGTTGTTGACGCTGGTGCCAAAGGTTTTGTCCTGTTTCTGGAAGGGATAATGGAGGGCATCCGTAAAAGAAGCTCAAAGCGCCAGATTCTGGGTTCTGCCAAGGCTGTCGAACTCGCCCCTTTTAAAAGCATCCCGCACGAAGATTTCACATTCCGGTATTGCACTGAAGCCGTCGTGAAAGGTAATGATATAGACAAACAGTCACTAAAAGAAGAGCTTAGCCTGTTGGGAGACTCACTCGTCATTGCCGGAGCCGGTAAGATGGTCAGGCTGCATATCCATACCGATACCCCTCCCCTGTTGTTCGAGAAGCTGGAGAAATACGGTACCATCACCTTCCAAAAAGCCGATGATATGGAGAAGCAGAACCAGGTGGTTTCGTCGCGCAAATGGAATATTGCCCTGGTCACCGATTCCACCTGCGACCTGCCCGGCGAGCTCACCGATTTTTACCAGATCCATTACGTTCCGCTGAATATCCACTTTGGTGAAACTCAATATATCGATAAGATCACCCTTAAGCCGGCGCGGTTTTTTAAGCTCCTGGAAGATGCCGAACAGTTCCCGTCGACCTCACAACCTAATGAGAGTGCCTTCCTGAACATGTATTCACACCTTGCCAGCCATTATGATTCGGTTATTGCAGTGCACCTCTCCGAAAAATTCAGCGGGACCCTGCGCAACAGCAGAAATGCTGCCGACCGGATCTCAAAGGAGATGAATAAAAAGATTACCGTCCTGGACTCACGCCATGTCTCAGGCTCCCTCGGCCTGCTTACCCTTCGTGTGGCAAGAGCTATCGAGAACGGCTTGAGTCACGATGACATCGTAGGCCGGTTTCAGCACTGGCGCGAAAACACGCGGATTTATGT
>DASQZK010000774.1:0-6561 GCA_035638735.1 Bacteroidales bacterium | reverse complement strand
CGGCATCACTTTGCCAGGAGAAGATAACCTTCTGGCTCAGTATTACCCGAAGTGTAAAAACAAAAAAACGTAAATACCTTATTTTCAATAAAAAAAAAGTTCATCTTAATTTGGATTACAACATAGAAGGGGATTTAGGGGTATGGTATAGCCTTCAACCAGGTTTGTATCATAAATAGCCCTGAGACACCCTCATAAAACCAGAACCAACATTTCCATCCAAAACATCGTTTCGTTGCAATCATCCATTTAAGCCAACCTCTGTAAATCCAATATTTCATCCCTTAAAGAATTCCAGTCATTCTATGGTTTTCTTAAATCTTATTCTATATTTGCTATATCCAAAATTTAACAATTTCTTAAGATGAGACCTTACAAAAAGGCCCTGTTTCCGGTAATGATTATCTTTTTTGTTGTCAGCATCAATGCCTGCGAGAAGGATGAAGGTGAAGGCGGAACATCCACGATCACGGGTCGTGTATATGCCATCGACTATAATAGTGAATGGACAGTGAGGAAAGGAGAGTATTATGCACCGGGTGTTGACGTTTTCATTGTTTATGGCAACGACAGTATATATAACGACAATTTTGAAACCGGGCTGGGTGGCTGGTACAGGTTTGATTATCTCAGGGAAGGCATGTATACTGTATATGCTTTTTCGCGAGACTCGACACAGCAATCCCCAATGGGTGAGGTACCGGTCATGAAAACGGTTAGAATCAATGATAAGAACGAGACAGTTGTGGTTGATGATATCACGATTTATAACTAACGCTTAATCACGGTGCCAGCTATATGAGACCTGCCCTTTTTACACTACTGACATTCGTTGCTATACTTCTGTTGCCCTACAAGTTAAATGCCCAGGAAGAGGACTTTAATTTATGGGCCGGACTGGATCTGGAGACCCATCTTAACAAACGTTTTGACGTCGTCATTGGATTATCCAACCGCTGGAATGAAAATGTTTCCCAAAGGGATGTAACCCTGGCCGAGGTAAGTCTCGAATACGGGAAAAAGTGGTTCTCATCGGGTATCGGCTATCGCTTTGAGAATAAAAATGACCTGGAGACAGATTATATGCTTGGGCACCGGCTGTTTGCCTTCGCAGAAGTTGAGACCAAGGCCGGAAAGTTTTCACTGAAACTGAGAAACAAATTCCAGGCTCAGTATTTTGCCGTCAACAGTTCCGAGGATGGCCGTATTCCATCAAGTCATGACAGGACGCGTATCAAGATCGACTATAATATCAGGAAGCTCCCTCTGAAGCCCTACCTGGGGTATGAAATTTTTTCACGGGTAAACCGCTATGAATCCAGTCTGATTGATAAAAACAGGATTGCCACCGGGCTCAGTTATAAAT
The DNA here is from genome assembly GCA_035638735.1 of Bacteroidales bacterium. Lineage (GTDB taxonomy): Bacteria > Bacteroidota > Bacteroidia > Bacteroidales > DASQZK01. Next base: position 5,195 of record DASQZK010000774.1, on the reverse strand, counting down.
TCAGTTCGAAAAACAAGCTTGATATATCCTTTTACTATGATCACGAGGTTGCCGTGGTCCGCCCTGATACAGATTATATCTTATCGGCTTCCTGGACTCTTGAACTAAACTAGAAAGATTCCGTAAAAAAGAAATATGAATTATTTCTTCAACATACAACAATCTATCCGCGAAGATATTGCAGCATCTCTTGAGAGTTTCAGCAGTATCAATCTTGAAGAACTTGATGATTGCAGGCTGATGAGCCGTTACGACAGGAAATTCTCATTTTCTGTCGATCTGATCCCGGCAATTCTCCGGAAACTCAACAGGTCCTATTTTGTGCTGGAAGTTGAAGGACGGAGACTAATGAAATATGAAACCTCGTATCTTGATACCCCCGGCAATGGCATGTATCTTGCCCACCACAACGGCATAGCCGACAGGTATAAGATAAGGATAAGGGAATACGCTGATACCGGCATCAAATTCCTGGAGATCAAACATAAGAACAATAAGGGTGAGGTGGTGAAATACCGTACGCCTGTTTCAGGTTTTGATTATGAAAGACAGGAGCAAAAGGCTTTTGTCAATAAATACAGTCCGTTTAGAGCTGAGTCTTTGGAGCCTGGAGTGACAACATATTTTAACCGTCTGACCCTGGTCAATTTCGAACTCCTCGAAAGGATTACCATCGACTTGGGCATCCAGTTCACTCATAACGGCTTCAAAGATCAACTCCCGTCGATAGCCGTGGCAGAGATAAAAAGTGCCGAAAGAAATCTGAAATCGCCCTTGACTAAAATACTGAGAGGCCTAAGAATTAAAGAAGTAAGCTTCAGTAAATACTGTATAGGCACTGCTTGTTTAAATACCGATATTCGAAAAAACACCTTCAAACAACAACTAATCAAACTCAACCAACAACAGGATGACTTTATTAAATCTTACCGTGACAGAATCATTTCTGGGAACCCAATTTATCAACCCTGAGATTTTTTTGTCCCTGGTCTTACGCTTTACGTTCAATCTGGCAGTAGCCACGATCATTGTGCGATATATTTATTACAGGAAAACACGTCGCAAAGATTACCTTTTCACGTATCTCCTAATCAACATGGTGGTATTTCTGCTCAGCATATTACTCTCGGGCGTGGAATTAAAGCTCGGATTTGCCTTTGGTCTGTTCGCCCTTTTTGGCATCCTGCGGTACAGAACAAATCCGATACCTATAAAGGAAATGACGTACCTATTTGTGGTCATCGGCACTTCAGTCATTAATTCCATTTCTGCCCAGCACATTCCCTGGTCCTCACTTTTATTCAGTAATGTTGCGGTAATAGTTGTCTTATGGCTGCTCGAAAATGTCTTCCTTCTCTCTCATGAATCATCAAAATCGGTGACGTATGAAAAGATTGAACTAATAAATGAAGAACGGCATAACGAACTGATAGCAGACCTCAGGGCCCGCACAGGTATAAATATTCACAGGGTGGAAATTGAATCTATCAACTTCATGAGAGATACAGCACGGGTCATTGTATACTTTTATAATAAGAAACGGATTATGAATGTTGACGATCGGCCTTACGATACAGATGGTGATGGTGATGATGATATATAATTGTATATTCACACTATACTAAACCTTTTTCGAATGAACATGTGCTCAAACTACTACCTCAGCAGGATTCTTGTAACCGTTCTGCTGAGTTTTTCAGTGATGCTATCCGCGCAGGACATTACGATAAACGAGGTAATGGCGTCGAACAGCCGTACGCTTCAGGATAACGATGGCCGTTTCCCCGACTGGATTGAACTATTCAACAAAACATCCACAACAATTGATTTAGCGGGATATTCTATCACCGACAACAAAAAAGAGCCGCGTAAATATGTCTTCCCTTCTTTCACAATGTCACCTTCAGAATTTTTGGTGGTCTATGCCGCGGGCGACAGTGCTACCGCCACCATCCTGTTTTGGAACACTCTGGTAAGTAGCGGCGACACCTGGAGATACCTGCTGCCGTCTTCTGAACCGCCTGCCGCCTGGCGAGGTCCCGGCTATGATGATTCGTCGTGGTCGTCGGGGCCCGGCGGCATTGGGTATGGCGATAATGATGATGCAACCCTGACCGCAGCGACACTCTCGGTATACATGAGAAAACGCTTCCAGCTATCAGGGGCGGCAGATGCCGGAGATGCCCTGTTTCAGATCGACTACGACGATGCCTTTGTAGCTTATCTTAACGGTACTGAAATAGCCCGTTCAAATATTGGTACAGCAGGTATACCCCCCGCTTATAATTCACCTTCAGACGGCTTGCATGAAGCAACCATGTATAACGGTGGCCAGCCGGAAAGTTACACTATTGGCAATATTAATGAACTGCTCAGAGAAGGTGAAAATGTACTGGCCGTACAGGTCCACAATCAATCTGCCTCATCGTCCGATTTAAGTTCCATCCCTTATCTTTCGGTGCAGTTAACAGGAAAACCGGCCTCCCCGCCCCCGTCCGAACTTGGTTTGACCGTAAACGATATCTATACCGGGTTCAAGATCGATGCTGATGGTGATACCCTGTATTTGTACAAACCTTCCGGTGAACTTGCCGACTCGGCAGTCATTACCCCACAATCGACCGATATTAGCTTCGGGCGTAAGCCGGACGGAACCGGCCCGTGGTATATCTTCACCAACCCCACCCCGGGCTCGGCCAACACTTCTGCCGGTTTCGATTCATACACACCTGATGAACCGGTCTATTCGCTTCCCGGTGGATTTTATTCCACCGCGATAACACTCGGCCTTTCATCGGACAATCCAGGTGACACCATTTATTATTCCACCGACGGGTCCGAACCCGGGCCCGGTTCAGACATCTATACCGGGCCGCTTGAGATTTCAGAATCTGTGGTCATAAGGGCACGCATCATCAAAGCCGGCTTTCTCCCCGGCCGGATGGCCACGAGTACCTACATAACCGGGAGGAAACCCGATCTTCCTGTTATTTCTGTAACTACCGATCCGTACAATCTTTGGGATAACGAATATGGGATCTATGTCAAAGGGGATAATGCCGAAGAAGAGAGCCCGTTCCTGGGCGCCAATTTCTGGCAGGACTGGGAACGGCCTGCACACATCGAGATGTATGAAACCGATGGCACACAGGCATTCAGTATCGACGCGGGCATCAAGATCTTTGGAAATTACTCGCGGTCAAATCCCCAAAAATCACTGGCTGTTTATGCCCGTAAAATGTATGGTGACAAAGAGATCAATTACAAGATTTTTCCGGATAAACCAATTGAGAAATTCGAATCCATTGTTCTCAGGAATGCAGGCAACGACTGGTTTGGCGCATACTCCGGATCGGGATCTATGATGCGTGACCTGATCACGACGAGCTTATCCAAAAACCTGAACCAGGATGTACAGTCCAACAGGCAGGCTGTGGTTTTCCTGAATGGAGAATACTGGGGTATACAAAACATCAGGGAAAAAGTCAATGAACACTACATTGAGTCGAACCATGGTGTCGATGCCGACAATATCAACCTGCTGGAAGGAAATGCATGGGTTGTCCAGGGAACAAACCAGAACTATACCTCGATGATCTCATACATCCAGGCCCACGATATGTCCCTTGATGCCAGCTATGAGTATGTCTCTTCAAAAATGGATATCGATAACTACATGAAATATGTTATCGCCAATATTTTTGTCTTTAACGGCGACTGGCCGGGCAACAATATTAAATTCTGGGAACCTTCGGACGGAACAGGCAAATGGCGCTGGATTATGTTCGATACTGACTTTGGTTTCGGAATATGGGACCCCAACAAAGTCTATGACAACACCTTTGCATTTGCTTTGGCAGAAAATGGTGAAGGATGGCCCAACCCGCCATGGTCGACATACCTTTTGCGCAGTCTGATGCAAAATGAGACGTTCAGGAATGATTTCATTAACACGTTTGCCGATTTGCTCAATACAACATTCAGTGCAGAAAACGTCGTAAGTGAAATTAAAAGTCTGAAGGACAACATAGACGATGAAATAGTGTATCACCTTGAAAAATGGGGAGCGCCTGCAGGAGAATGGGGAAGCAGCGTTCAACAGTGGATCAATGTGATTGACCAGATAACAACATTTGCCATTAAGCGACCGGTCATTATCACGAGTCAAATAGAACAGATGTTTGCTGCCGGAAGCTCACAACAGCTGAGGATTTCCATCGTCACGCCTGAAGGCGGCCATGTACGTGTAAACTCGATAATGCCCGACAAGTTTCCCTGGTCGGGCAGCTACTTCAGTAATATCCCAATCCATATCACTTCAATTACTGAGCCGGGCTACCGGTTCACCGGTTGGACGGGGGCAAGTTCCGACACGTTGCCGTCCATCGATTTGGTCCTGGCCTCGCCCCAAAATCTTTACGCTCATTTCGAAAAAATTCCGGGTGCCTCTGAGAATCCGGTGGTTATTAATGAGATTAACTACAAATCGTCGCCCGATAGTGACAGCAAGGACTGGGTTGAGCTATATAATCACACCACTACTCAAACCGACGTTTCTGGCTGGGTACTATCTGACGATACCGACGATCATCAGTTCGTCATCGCTCCGGGTACCGTGATGGATTCCGGGACGTACCTGGTATTGTGCCGTGACACAGCCTCTTTTTCGGACATCTATCCGGAAGTGAAAACGATACAGGGTGATCTGGGATTCGGTTTAAGTAGTTCGGGTGAATATGTACGCCTGTATACCAGCACGATGCGCCTTGAAGATTCCGTTTTCTATGACGTGTCTGCGCCCTGGCCTTCAGCGCCAAATGGAAGCGGATATACCCTCTCGCTGCTTAGTCCCGGGGCCGATAATCTCCTGGCTGAAAACTGGGCCTCATCAAGGCATCCAGGAGGCAGCCCTGGAAGTGAAAACTTCCCGAAGGAAACAGAGGGTATAGATTTACCCCCGCTCGCTGCTGACATCATGATACAATGTTATCCCAACCCATTCAGCCAAACTCTGGGAGTTTCATTATTGTTAAATAAGCATCAACAAATTACGATCTCTGTGTATGATCTCAACGGACGTAAAACTGCTGTTATCGCCAAAGGTATGATGAGCAGCGGTAAACATGTATTTACCTGGGATGCATCGTGGCTGTCATCCGGTATATATATTATCAGGCTCGAAACAGAAAACAGTG
>DASQZK010000773.1:0-2887 GCA_035638735.1 Bacteroidales bacterium | reverse complement strand
CAGGTCATTTTCTTTACGTATGGACAGGGACCCGGAACAAAATGTAAGCCCGTTGTTCAGTGAAGGCACTGTTGAAAATATCTTCTCCAGGTCATTAAAAGTACTCACGATTCTCGGCAATCCGAGCAACGGGAACGGCGGATCATCGGGATGGATGCACAGGTTAATGCCATATTCTTCAGCAACCGGCAGTACATCGGCCAGGAATGTCAGCAGGTTTTCCCGCAACCGCTGGCTGTCGGTTTCCTTATAATTACGAAGCTTTTTAAGAAACGATTCCTTGTATCCTGCGGGATTAGCGGCATGGTCTTCACCATGGATGAATGCCTGGGTCCTGACAATGATGTTATATGCCAGCTCTTCAGACTCCTTCTTTGACATGCCGTCATAAAACCGGCGGGCCAGTTCCTTCTCTTCATCTGAATAATCACCGGCAGCACCGGGCCTCTCCAGTATGAAGAGATCGAAAGCCATGAATTTCAGCTTCCCAAAAAACATGACAGCCGTGCCATTCGGGAGCATGTAATCGATATCTGTCCGTATCCAGTCTATGGCCGGCATAAAATTATAGCAAACAATATTGATCCCCTGCTCCCCCAGGGTTTTTAACGATAACCGGTAATTTTCTGTCAACCGGCCGTAATCCCTATCATGCCTTTTAATTCCCTCCGGTACAGGCAGGCTTTCCACCACGCTCCACTGCAGGCCGGCACGTTCGACTTGTTTCTTAACCGCCGACACTCGTTCATTGGTCCACACCTCCCCTGCCGGGACATCATGAAGGGCGGTGACAACACCTTCCACATCCATCTGCCTCAGGTGCTGCAATGTCACCGGATCACCAGGTCCGAACCATCGCCACGTTTTTTTAAGTTTGATCATGATCTGGTCTCTGTGTATTGGTGGAATTGTCCGAAATAAACTGCGTAATCAGAAGCCTATTGAATTCCCCCCGTCAACCGGTAATACAACACCGGTGATATAACCCGCCGCTTCGGAACAGAGGAAATATGCTGCTTCTGCCACTTCCATGGGAGTGCCAAGCCTGCCCATCGGCGTCCTTCCAAGTACTTTCTCTTTGCGTTGGAAATCATTATCCAAAGCTTTCTGTGACATCTCCGTTGAAATAAATCCCGGGGCCAGGCAGTTAACACGTATTCCAAGGGGTGACAGTTCCACGGCCATAGCCCTGGTCATCCCCTCAACAGCCGACTTGGCCGCGGTATACCCCATAACCCTGGGTATGCCGTATTGTGATGCCATTGAACTGATATTCAGTATCACACCACTTTTTTGGCGGATCATCACATTGACCACTTCTCTTGAAAGGGAGAAGACAGCGGTTTGGTTTGTAAGTATTACCTTTTGATAATCGTCATCCTTCACTTCTGTCATACCGGCTTTGTGATGAATGCCAGCGTTATTCACGAGTATATCGATACGCCCGAAATCATCAGTGATCTGTTTTACCAGCCCCGGAAGCGTTTTAAGATCGGACAGGTCAGCCACTATGCCGTTACCCAGCGACCCCAGCTTTTCACAGGCCTGGTCGAGCTTTTCACGATTGCGCCCAATGATGACCGTGTGAACGCCTCTTTCGGTAAAAACTTTCGCAATGGCAAAACCAATACCGGAACCTCCCCCAGTTACAATGGCAACTTTATTTTCCATTCGTATCTTTTTTCTGTAAACCGCAGGCATATACCTGGCGATTGCATAAAATTACAGCTTTATTTTCAATCATGAGTGAAGTCATTCTTCGGCTATCGCAATGAGTACAGAATCTTATTCAACCACAATACGTCCATGAAACACCGAATGCCCATTAATAAAACGGACCAGATATATTGCAGAGGGCCATTGTGATACATCAATTTCTGTGGTACGATCGTTTATCACCATATTGAGTTGAAGTGTCCCGTCTGTGCGGTAAACAAATAAACGGGTCTTCCTGCCGGTAAAATCCCGCGGCACAGTCACCTTTACAAGTTGATCGGACGGGTTAGGATAGACAAGCAGGTTGTCATTTTCGACAGGCAGGACCGCCGTATTATCAGCCTCATCAGCATAAAACGCCTCATGCCCCGGGTAACTGGCGATAATCTTCCATATTCGCAATTTTCCGTTTATCGTTTCTCCGGCCTGACATGACTGATCCGTATTAACGACATCAAACCGTAAAGCGGTAATCGTCAGCGGGTAGTCATTGATATTATCAAATGTAGCAGGTAATCCGGTAAGTACCGGTATGCTGCTGCTAACCGTAGGCCCTTCGAGCCATATCTCTTCACCACCATGCTTCATGATCCGGAAGGAGGGTCTGATACTGTCACCTCCCGTCTCCAGTTCAAACCACAATGAATCGGGCAGACCGTACACATTTAGAGGTTTTCCCAGACTTAAAGAGGGACCGGGAGTATTACACAAATAGGAGTAGTCTGCATTGAGAACTTTAAGGCCGATAGAAGTGGTCATGGTATCAAGTGCCACGTTTTCGAGCGAAGTGTAATCGACTGACCAAGTTGCCGGATCATGGAATTTTTCAACCTTCATATATTCATGCCCACACTCTATTTTTATGGCGGCCGAATCGTAAAAATCACTGTATGACACATAAAGTACAGTATGGCCAGAGGTTTGTCCCCTGAACCAGCCGTCGCCATCTATCGTACCGGCAGAAGGATCCGATACTGACCAGCTATATTCAGCCGGTTCTATACTTAAGAGTTGATCATCAATACCAAGGGTTTGGACACTGAACCTTACATTCCTCAGGGAGTCGGTAACCAGTGTATCTTTATCCAGTCGTACTTCTTTGATCTGTTTCACGAACACCTGGCATGAATCGGATTTCCCTCCGTATGATGCTATGATCCAGCCTTCCGGG
>DASQZK010000772.1:0-3084 GCA_035638735.1 Bacteroidales bacterium | reverse complement strand
GAAACCACGTAATGGCCGACCGGACTGAATAAAGTACAGCCGCGATGTGGACGCCCGGAACGATTTCGGAAACCGTCTCGGCCAGGTCGGCTGCGGTCAATTTTTCATCTTCAATGATGACGATTTTCATTAGACAGTATTTTTATACTTACTGAAAAGGTTGAATTATCCGTCCGGATATCTATCTCTTCACCCGAAAGCAGGCGGTAGCGTTCCGAGAGATTTGCCAGGCCGGTTCCTGAAAACGATTCTTCGGATATCTTGTGACGGATATTATTGGTAACCGTGATCCGGTCATAGTCACCATTAATGTTGATGTTCAAGGGTTCTTCCGGGGTGAACGCATTATGCTTTATCGCATTCTCGATCAGCAGCTGGATAGAAAAGACCGGGACAAGGCCGGTGTTCTTCACATACGGGATGTTCACATCGAAATGAATGGCATCGCCAAACCTGATTTTTTGCATCTCAAGGTAATCCATGCTGAGTTTTAATTCGTCTTCCAACTTTACCAGGTTCACATCACCTGAGGATACCGATACCCTCAGGAAATCGGAGAGCCGTTTCAGGTAGACCTCCGCATTCCCGGGTTGTTTCTTTATCAGTGTTTTCAGAACATTCAGGGAATTGAACAGGAAGTGCGGCTTGAGTTGTTGTTTGAGCTGAAGGTTGGCCGCTTCAACATTCCTGATCTGAAGCAGGGTGTTCTCAGCCTCGATTCTTTTTTTCTTCTCGTTAAGGAGAACCAGTTCCTGGATAACGAGCACCACCGTGTTGATGGAAATGACCACAAAAACGATAATGAGAAACTGGAAAGCGATACGGGTATAGGGAAGGTAATTGATGGTTCCCGGGTCCAGCCCGAAGGCTCTTATTTTCCAGTCGAAGACCTGTTGCTGTTCCAGAGGATCATTAAACACCGACATGGCAGCTGCACGTATGGAGAACATTAATAGAAAGCCGGCAAGATAACTGGATACATATCTGGGGATATGGTTACCAAAGGCCTTTATTTTCCCTTCCATGAAATTCAGGAGACCAATATTGATAAGCCAGAACAGGAATATGAACAGGGTGATACCGGTAACGGACACCGCCACCAGTTTCAGAAGCAGTGCCGGCGATGTCGTCACATTGGCCAGGGTAATGCCGACAATATATGCCGGGCCCACTGTAACCAGCCCGATGGCGGTGGAGGTTAGCAGGGCAATACGGAGGAGTTTATTGACCGGAACAAAAGGTTTCATGAATACAAAAATACGTACTTGCACATTTTATACGTAAAAAAGTTTGGTTAAATGGACAAAAGGGAGGGGGAAGGCGTTACCCTTCCGGCGAATTTCTGCAGCCAGTTTTTCAGGATGAACCATGAAACCGGGACCCCGAGAAGGATGGCAAGCGATACCACGGTAAGGATCTCCTTCAGCAACCACAGCAGTATTTCACGACTCCTGGCACCGTTCACATTCCGGATACTGATTTCCTTCGTCCTGGTTTCAAAAACCATCCCGGTTATCCCGAATAAGCCGATGGAAGAGAGGATCAGTGCCAGGATGCTGAGAGAAAGACTGATGTTCTTTAACTGGAATTCGTTTTTGTACACATCATTGTACATATCCTCCACGAATTCAAAAAGACCATGAATACAGTCTGTAAAATAATTCTGACCAGAAAAGTGCAGACTTCTGATGTTATGTCCATAAAAAAATCCCGACCTTTAAACGTTATTTCAAATCCGAGTTTATTCAGAAAAATGTATCATTTACCGTATGGACGGTATTGCAAGGCACGTCAACGATAGATGGAATACTTTTCTGAAAAGACTCTCAAATCCAGGCACCTATGAGAAATATTCCGGCAAAGCTACCTATTATTAGTATCCTGTTTTTCGTCAGTATTCCTGCCTGCCAGTCTCACGGCAGCAAAACCGAGAAGATTACGGCGGTTGAGCAAACCATTACGTGCCGGTCAAATCCGGGACATACGTATGAGGTGTTCATTCCCGCTCACAAAAAGCCGGATCATAAACTGCCCCTGCTCATTGCCATTGATCCGCACGGATCGGGCAAAACGGCTGTTGAGCACCTGAAAGAAGCGGCTTCAGAATACCGGGCGATTCTTGTGGCTTCAAACCTGGTGCAGAACAATGATCGCAATTTTGTCAAAGAACTGGATGAACTCATGGCCGATGTAAAAAGCCGATATCCTGTGGGGGAAGAGACTTATTTTGCCGGCTTTTCGGGTGGTGCGCGCATGGCATTAGAGTATGCCATACATCATCAGGCGAACGGCGTCGTTGCCAGCGGGGCCTTTGCCCGTCCCGATCAGCTCAATGCGATAAAATGCCCGGTTTTTGGAATTATCGGCATGGACGATTTTAATTTCCTGGAAACGGCGCAATACGTCCTGAATCCTCCCACCCTGCCAAAGAACGCGCATATTGAACTTACCAGGGCAACGCATGAATGGCCGGATGAAAACATGTTAACCAGTGTTTTTGGCTGGTTCCGCCTCCAGGACGAAGCAGGGGGCAGGTCTGAAAAGCAAAAGGTCATAAATTATGTTGAGCACCAGAAGACCCGGGTCGATTCTTTGACCAAAGACGGGGAATTATTACAGGCTGCCTGTATCGTTCGAAACATGGCTGCTGTTAGTGCTTTCGACAAAAACGGCTCTTTTAATTCAGCCTATGATAAACTGAAAAACAGCAATGCCTACAAACAACAACTGTCCGGGCTGACCGAAAGCCTGCAGTTCGAAGTAAAAATGCGCAAGATTTATGGCCAGGCGCTCATGGAGAAAGACAGAGCATGGTGGGAAAAGGAAATTTCGGCCTTGCATACTAAAATGGTGTCGGAGCCGGATGAGACGATGCGAATGGCCTATAAAAGGCTAAGCGGTTTCATTGGCATAGCCTGTTATTCCTACGCGCGGCAGTTTGCCACCCAAAAAGATGTTCCCCATCTGGAACAGATACTCATGGTTTATCGCCTGGCGGAGCCGGATAACCCGGATTTGAAGCATTTTGAGGAAATGCTTGACGAATTACGAAATTGATGTGGCCTAAATCTGACAGGTTTTTAA
>DASQZK010000771.1:0-3005 GCA_035638735.1 Bacteroidales bacterium | reverse complement strand
CCACGACTGGCTCACGTTTCCTGCCGGCATGGCAGCCAAAAAAAAGTCGGGGAAACCACTGGTGCTCCATGTTCATGCTACCGATTTCGATCGTAGCGGGGGCAGTGTCAATCCCGCTGTCTTCGATATCGAAAAGAAAGGGATGGAAGCGGCCGATGCTATCATCGCAGTCTCAAACTTTACACGAAATACGATTATTGAAAAATATGGCATTGACCCTGACAAAGTGGTCACCATTCATAACGCTGTTGAACCTCTGGGCGAGCTTGAGAAAAAAGCCCTTCGCAAATCTGTCAATGACAGGGTGGTCACCTTCCTTGGTAGGGTAACCCTCCAGAAAGGACCGGAATTTTTTATCGAAGCAGCCTATAAAGTTCTGCAGAAAATGAGCAACGTTAGATTTGTGATGGCAGGATCGGGCGAGCTTTATGAACGCATGGTACTTCGTGCAGCATCTCTGCGAATAGCAGATAAATTCCATTTCACCGGATTCCTGAAGGGAGATGAAGTGCACCGTATGTTCTCCATTAGCGACGTCTATGTGATGCCCTCTGTGTCGGAACCTTTCGGGATCTCGCCCCTCGAAGCCATGCAATCGAATGTGCCGGTAATCATTTCGCATCAGTCAGGTGTTTCCGAAGTTCTCCAGTATGCACTTAAGATCGATTTCTGGGACGTAGACGCTATGGCAGATGCCATTTACGGACTGCTGAATTATAGCGCACTGTCGGATATGTTTAAACATTTCGGGAAAGTGGAAGTCGACAATATGAAATGGGAAAATTCAGCTCAGAAAGTGAATGAAGTATATAAACGTATGTTAACATAATTTTTGATCCCCCGACATTATGAGAAATATTTGCCTGTATTTCCAGATTCACCAGCCATTCCGCTTTCGTCGGTACCGTTTTTTCGATATCGGGAATGAGCATTATTACTACGATGATTATCTCAATGAAAGTATCATGCAGAAGGTAGCCGATAAATGCTACATTCCGGCAAACAGAATACTTCTTGACCTGATAAAGAAATATAAGGACCGGTTTAAGGTGACCTTTTCCATCTCCGGCATTGCACTTGACCAGTTTGAACTTTATGCTCCTGAAGTCATAGACTCATTTCGCGAGCTTGCCGGTACCGGCCAGGTTGAATTTCTTGCCGAGACCTATGCCCATTCCCTGGTCTCCCTTAAAGACAAGGAGGAGTTCTTCTCACAGGTCCGTCAGCACCAGGAAAAGATACAGACGTTGTTCGGTTACAAGCCGGTGGTTTTCAGAAACACCGAATTAATATATTCCGACGATATTGGCGCCCTTGTCGCCGATATGGGATTCAAGGGCGTACTCACCGAAGGTGCTAAACACGTCCTTGGGTGGAAAAGCCCGAATTACCTGTATGCCAATCCGATAAATCCCAAGTTGAAGGTGTTGCTCAAGAATTTCAAACTCAGTGATGATATTGCATTCCGGTTTTCAAACCATGGGTGGTCGGAATACCCGTTAACCACAGAGAAATTTGTAAAATGGCTGAATAAAATTCCAAAGAATGATGAAACCGTTAACCTCTTCATGGATTATGAGACCTTTGGCGAACATCACTGGAAAGAAACCGGCATATTGGAGTTTTTAAAACACCTGCCGGAAACGGTATTCAGCAAGTCAAAATTCTCGTTTTCCACACCTGCACAATTGATGGAAGACCTGCAACCGGTATCATTGGTGAATGTGCCAAACCCGATTTCATGGGCTGATGAAGAGCGCGACCTTACGGCCTGGCTTGGGAACCCGCTGCAGGAACAGGCATTTAACAAGCTATATGACCTGCTGGGAAACATCAGGAGTGTTGATAACCGGGAGCTGAAGCGTGATTTTACATACCTTCAGCAGAGTGACCACTTTTATTATATGTGCACCAAGTTTTTCTCTGATGGTGATGTTCATTCATACTTCAACCCATTTGATACCCCTTATGAAGCGTTCATAAACTATATGAATATTCTTAGCGACTTCGAAATAAGGCTGAATGCTGAACTCTCCGCAAAATCAGATGATGAAGCTGTCCGCCTGAGTAAGATCATCGCCGAGAAGGACCAGCTTATTAAGAAATACGAGAAGCAACTCGGCGAAGAGCGCGTTTCCAGATCGGCAGGCCTGCATAAAATGAGCGGTGAAGAAATTAGTAATAAGCCGGCTGCACCTAAGAAACCTGCCAGGTCTAAAGTAACGAAAATTTCGGGGGCGAATGCTGCGACCGCTAAAAGCAAAACGGCAAAGACTAAAAAATCGGAGAGTGTGAAGAAGCCTGTTGTAAAAAAAGAAAATTCCAGGGGAAAGAAATAACTGTGGAAGACCTGCGTTTCCTGCTTCGTTCACATGGAGGGAGCCTGAAGGTCGAAGATTGAGTTTTCTGCCCTGGCAATACCGGTTAAATTCTGCAGGGATACATATACAGTTACTTACTGTCAAAGAGATAGTTTAAAATTTGATATATATTAATTGAAGCTGATGAATAAAGACAGAAAAATACCCAGTCATTTGTTTGAGGTTAGTTGGGAAGTTTGCAATAAGGTAGGAGGTATACATACCGTAATTTCTACTAAGGCTCATACGCTTGAGAAGGAATTTGGAGATAATTATATCCTGATTGGGCCGGATGTGTGGCGTGAGACAACCGAGCATCCTGAATTCCAGGAGGATCCCGGTCTCTTGAAGGGATGGCGGCAAAAAGCAGCCACACAAGGACTGAGGGTCAGGGTGGGTCGGTGGAAGATAAAAAGCCGTCCGCTCGTTTTTCTTGTTGATTTTACCACTTTCTTCGGAAAAAAGGATGATATTTTTAGCAAGTACTGGGAGATTTATAAGCTGGATTCCCTGGCTGGAGCCTGGGATTATATTGAACCCTCGTTATTTGGTTACGCCTCGGGGCGGGTTATCGAAAGTTATGTCAGATATCACCTTGCTTCGCACGAAAATGTCGTGGCCCAGTTTCATGAGTGGCTCACGGGT
>DASQZK010000770.1:0-8440 GCA_035638735.1 Bacteroidales bacterium | reverse complement strand
AGCTATAGTTTGATTATTTTTAGCGCCAAATACTTCCATAGATGACAAAAAGCTTTAGTTTGCGCCGTTTCATCAACGCGTTACTTTTCCTCCTATTTATCTTCCCGCAGGTATTTTCACAAACTTCGGGACCGAAAACGGTATTCTGGAAAATATACGGTAACGGACTGGAAAAGCCTTCTTACCTTTTTGGAACGATACATATTATGCCCAAAGAGGACTTTGAATCGTTCAGGGTGGTAGACAAGAAGCTAAAGGAAAGTGAACAGATGGTGCTCGAAATGGCTATTGACGTACCGCTTAAACAGCAGATTGAATGGGCTAAACAAATGATTCTACCAAAGGGCGAGACCCTTGACGCGTTTATGACAAAGACGGCGTTCGACAGTCTCAGGCACTATGTTATCGACAGCCTGGGGGTAAAAGAATCACGATTCAACACATATCTTCGTTTCAAGCCATTTGCTTTCTACAGTGCTCTCATCCCCGCGGTTATCGGGAAAAAAATTGAGGGCTATGAAATGCACTTTTCCAAAATTGCAAAGAAAAAGGATATCCCGGTAAGGGAGCTTGAGAGTTTTGAATTTCAGATGGGGCTTTTCGATTCCATACCGAATGAACAACAAATGGAGATGTTCTTCGGCGGAGATCAGGATCTCAGGAATGACCTCAACGAAATGCTTAAGACTTATAAGGAGCAGGACATCTATACGATGTCGGAGGATCTTTCCACGCAAGGCACACCTTCGGATTTTGAAAGCAAGCTGATTGAGAAGCGGAACCAGGCGTGGATTCCCAAACTCGCAAAACTCATTAACGAGAAGTCTTCTTTCATTGCTGTGGGTGCCGGACACCTGGCAGGAGAGCAAGGGCTCATTCGGCAGTTGAAGGCCTTGGGTTACATTGTAGAACCGGTTATGCTGAGGGACGAAGACAGATGAAGAAAAAGACCCGAAAAAAAATCTATAAATATCTCGACCAGGTTCATATTTATGGCGGACTTTATTGTGCAGCCTACCTTGTTTTTATGGGATTAACGGGACTGCTGTTCAGTCACAACTCACTAATCCCCACAAAATTCAGTTCAACCACCTGGCAGCAGGCTGTTTCACCAGCACCTGGTATCAGCCATGATTCGCTGATAACGGAAGTAAGCCGGGAACTCGACCTTTTTGGTCACCGCCCATTCTGGCTGCAGTGGGCCGATTCAACAGGCGGTTTTCATTTCCAGATCATGAATCCGGCGGCCAATTATGACATCAATCTGACGGCAGCAAGGGATACTGCCTTCGTAAAAGAATCGAGAAAGAGTATCGTTAATGTTATGGTTGGGCTTCATTCGTCGTCTACCGGAGAGCCTCCATCATGGATTACACGTATATGGCATCTGTATGCCGAATCGGCAGCTATCGCAGCCATTGTGGTACTATTGATCAGCATCTATTTCTGGTTCCGGAAGTCGATAAAAAGCAAAGGCGAATGGTTGATGGTTAGTGGTGCTGCCCTGTTTTCAATTTCATACATTCTATTTATATGGCTGATCGGATAAGAAGAACTAAACGCTGGCGAAAAGTACACCTGGTAACCAGTATGTTCGTAATCGTGTTTACCGCGTTCTTCCTGTTATCCGGTTTTATGATGATCCGTTATGACCTTTTTCCTGCCGGGGAGCCGGTCAGGTACGTTAAGACATTGCCTATGACGGTACCGGTTAGTGATCATCCGGAACATCTCGGTAAGCAGATAAAGCATGCCTACGATTTGCGCGGCCGGATGGATAAACCTATACAGCTGAAGGACGGCCGCTGGCACTTTTTCTTTGCCCGCCCGGGTGTTACACAGATGGCCATTATCAGTCTTGACCACGACAGCATCCAGATCACCCGTACCGAACAGCTTACTGTTCCCAGGGTTGTAAACCGCATCCATCACTTGCGTGGATATACCGGCGGGTGGAAATACCTGATATGGGGTGTTTTGTATGACATGTCGGCACTTTCACTGTTGGTTTTCGCACTAACAGGCATTCTCATGTGGTTTCCCATGAGAAAGGGATACCCTTACGGCTGGTGGTTTGTCGGAACCGGTTTCGGGATTACCATCCTGGTTATTCTCGCGATGTATTTCCTTGCGTAAGAAAAAAAATCCCGTCACCTGGCAGCGGTAACGGGATTCTTTGGTTTTACAGAATTGCTATTGCAAACGTGGTATCATCCACACTTGGAATTACCACAGGAATTACATTTCAGACAACCCTCTTCATATACGAGATCTTCGGAGCCGCATTCACTGCATACTTCGTGACCTTTGGCTTTCGTTCCGTTAGGCACATATTTTTTCAGGGCCCTGGAAACGCCGGCTGTCCATGTATTGATAGTATCACTATCGAGGCGTAATGAGTTTACAAGGTCGAGGGCATCTTCAATGGGCATACCATAACGTAACACGCCCGAGATTAGCTTGGCATAATTCCAGTATTCCTTATTAAACTGGTGCGATAATCCGCCAAGCGTATTTTTATAACCATATTTATCGGTGTACTGGAAGTCGTACCGGGTGATGCCGCCATCGTCCTGGTTCTTGATGATCTTCCCTTTTGTAATCTTTTTCGGTATGGGAAACATTTCGTCGTCCTGGCAACCGGTAAATATCTCGTAAGGCCTCTCATTAAGCAGGCCTATAAAAGCTATCCATTTTTCATTATTATGCATAAAGCGAAGGATCTCGGCATCGAGAACTTTAGGTCTTTTAGGCCGGCTTCCTTCCTCAACGGCGGTGTGCGCTTTTTTCTTTTTCTTAGAGTCACCGGCAATGAGCACACCCGACCGTGAACCGTCACGATAGACCGTTACGCCCTTACAGCCGTTTTGCCAGGCTTTGACGTAGAGTTCACCTACCAGTTCTTCCTTAGCGTCCGATGGCAGGTTGATGGTCACGGAGATGGAATGATCGACCCATTTCTGGATTTTACCTTGCATCCTGACCTTGGCGAGCCAGTCAACATCGTTGGAAGTAGCTTTATAGTAGGGTGATTTTTTCACCACATCTTTGATCTCATCGTCGGAATATTTCATCACCGCCTCGACATCATACTTATTCACTTCGAGCCAGGTGATGAATTTATGATGAAAGACGTTATATTCTTCCCAGCTGTCGCCTACTTCGTCAACGAAAGAAATGTTAGCATCTTTATCGTTTGGGTTCACCTTCCGGCGACGTTTGTATACCGGCAGGAAGACGGGTTCGATCCCCGAAGTAGTCTGTGTCATCAGGCTGGTGGTGCCGGTAGGAGCGATAGTAAGCAGGGAAATATTACGCCTGCCGTGTTCCATCATATCGTTGAACAGGTTTTCATCTTCGTCTTTGAGGCGAAGGATAAAGGGATTATTTTTTTCCCGCTGTGCATCGAAGATAGAGAAAGGGCCACGTTCGGCTGCCAGGGTGGTAGAAGAACGGTAAGCCGACAAGGCGACGGTTTTGTGAATTTCGGTTGAGAAATCGATGGCATTATCGCTGCCGTAGCGCAGGTTGAGTGCAGCCAGCATGTCGCCTTCGGCGGTGATGCCCACACCTGTCCGCCGGCCTTCGATAGCCTTGATACGGATCTTTTCCCACAGCCGTTTTTCAACGCCCTTGATCTCCATGTCCTCAGGGTCTTTGTCGATCTTGTCGATAATAGCGTCGATTTTTTCTATCTCCAAATCGATAATATCGTCCATCATGCGTTGAGCTTTTTGGACATGTTGTTTAAAAAGGTCGAAATTGAAGTGTGCGTTTTCCGTAAACGGCTCTTCAACGTAACCGTATAGGTTAATGGCAAGCAGGCGGCAGCTGTCGTAAGGGCAGAGAGGAATCTCACCACAGGGATTTGTCGACACGGTCTTGTAACCCAGGTCGGCATAACAGTCGGCTACCGACTCCCGGGTAATGGTGTCCCAGAACAGGATGCCGGGTTCGGCCGATTTCCAGGCGTTGAAAACAATCTTTTTCCACAGTTTCCTGGCATCAGTTTCCTGCGTATAAACGGGGTTATCCGATTCGACAGGATATTGCTGAACATAAGGTTTGTTATTGACCACGGCATCCATGAACTCATCGTCGATACGGACTGAGACGTTAGCACCGGTAACCTTGCCCGATTCGAGTTTGGCATCTATGAATTTCTCGGCATCGGGATGCCTGCTGGAGATACTGAGCATGAGAGCTCCACGCCGACCGTCCTGGGCAACTTCACGTGTGGAATTGGAATAGCGTTCCATGAAAGGTACCACACCGGTTGAAGTAAGAGCACTGTTAAGTACCGGGCTGCCGGTAGGACGTATATGTGACAGATCGTGCCCCACACCTCCCCTGCGTTTCATGAGCTGCACCTGTTCCTGATCAATCTTCATAACACCACCGTACGAGTCGGCCGGACCATCATGTCCAATGACAAAACAATTGGATAAGGAGGCAATCTGGAACTGATTCCCGATACCTGTCATGGGTGATCCCTGGGGAACAATGTACCTGAAATTTTTAAGTAACTGGTACACTTCACTTTCCGACATCGGATTCGGGTATTTGCTCTCGATCCGTGCAATCTCGGAGGCGATGCGGTGATGCATCATATCCGGATTCTTCTCATAGAGGTTGCCGAACGAATCTTTCAGTGCATATTTATTGATCCAGACGCGAGCTGCAAGTTCGTCTCCTTTAAAATATTTAAGCGCATCCTTATAGGCTTCATCATAGGTAAATAGTACCGGTTTTTCACCGGTAGCTTTCGCTTGTTCTTTTGTCTTTATCGCTTTTTCGTCAACTGACAAAACTGTTTTCTTGGTTGCAGCCATTTCGTCCATATCCATCGTTCTTAATTAAGGGTTAGTAACCAGATAAATTAGGTTGTGATCCTGGGGAAAATCTGGCTGTTGCAAGTTATGCATAGGCGCTTCTCTGACCAAAATTTACCCCTTTGCTTTTATTAACATTCTGAAAAACTTATCAACCCGATTCCGTATCTTCCTGATTCTCTGATTTATAAAATTAACAACTGAAAAATGCGTAAAATTTATTTAAGAGTTATACGTCTTTTATTCTGTTTTTTTTACCCTTTTTTTATCCTGAAAAGGCTGAAAAACAGGCGATGTTAAACCAGAATTACTGACAATCAATTTAAGAAGAAATGCGCCGATGGCTGGAATTTATGCCATTGATTTTTTCAACAAATTTTAAGACACATTTGTGCAAAAAAACAGGTTGAAAAACTTGCGTTAAAGAGATGGCAGGGGCCATCGGGTAAAAGAGCTGTTTTGGCAGATATAGGTCAAAAAAAACTGCCCGGCATAAAATAATGCCCGGGCAGTTTTATGAAGTGTATTACTTAGCCTCTCAGAAGATATACCTCAGACCGATCTGGGCCTGCCATCTTGAACTGTTCAGGCCTGAATCGTCGATATACCAGGGTTCGTCATTTTTAGGCCGGGTGAAGCTGAACACCGGTATTGTTTCCTCTCCGGTATTCGGATCAACGACCATGCCTTCCCAGGTGATGACACTGATATTGTTATTCGATGCATAGTAGCGGCGTCCCCAGTCTTTGTTGAGGAGATTTCCGAAGTTGAACACATCGAAGGTGAACTGCAGGGTCTGGCGCCTGTCAGCCACATTCACGAACAAATCCTGTGCAACATGAAGGTCCCAGATGTTTTCCCAGGGCAGTCTTGAACCGTTACGCTCAGTGTATTTGCCACGCCTCGATTTCAGGTAGTCATTGCTGTTAATAAACCCGTCGAGCTCATTGTACATATCCTGGAAATCGGCACTGTTCCTGTCGTACACAATAACATCGCCTGTATTTGAATCATAGTAACCGAGGTTAATATCGTTGGCATCTTTAGGCACATAGAGTAATTCCGGTCCACGGTATGCCTCATTAGTGAAGTACCCGTTATAGTCGTCGTAGATATAAGATACGCGGCGTCCTGACTGACCGTTGTAGAAGATGCTCAGGCTGGTTTTGAGGTGGTTGATATATTCCTTCTGATAGGATACCAGACCAACAATTCTGGAGCCCAGGTCAAAATCGGAGATCCCCAACTGTGCTTCGTTCCTTGGAACAGGATTAGATACGAGGTAGTTCCACTGTGAGGAGTTCTGTGAACTGGTGCCGTCGAAGATCGACTTAGCCCTGCCATAGGTATAAGCGAGACTTGTGTAGAGTCCTGAGGCAAAGTTCTTCCTGATCTGTGCTGTAAGTGTATAGGTATACCCTTCGTTGGTATTACCGCCCCACATGATCTGACCATAGAAGGGTTCGATACCGTTCTTATAGGTCGTATAGAGGGGACGGTCATCACCTGAGCCGGTAGCATTGCCCCAGGCCGGTCTCATATTGATATCTTTCCAGAGAACGTTATTCAGGGTTTTGGTATAAATAAACTCAACCGTTCCGATGAAACCAAAAGGCAGAACCTGGTCAACACCAAAGTCTGTTCTCAGCATTTGGGGGAACTTGAAGTTTTCGGCATACAGGTCGATCTGACTTCCTGATGGTACACCTACAGGTCCTGTTGTTTGTGTGTTAACGTCGGGATTGAATTTGACGATAGGATTACGGTTCCTGTCCTGGAGGGTGTAATCGCCAACCATCATACCGTTGTTGGTATAGGAACCGGCCGGCCACACAAAGGGTACGCGCGAGGTAAATATCCCTGCGCCACCACGTATCTGTGTTGTCTGGTCGCCGAATACATCCCAGTTAAATCCGAACCTCGGGGAGAACATAAACTGTGCTGAAGGCATGTTGCCGGCACGGGCTCCCTGCAGGTCGTAATGTTCACTAAGTTTGGCAACGGTGGTATCGTTGAACCCCGGAATAGCGAGGGGCTGATCCTGGAAAATAGGTACATCGAGACGTACACCGAGGGTAAATTTCAGGTTTTCAGTAGCCTGGTATTCATCCTGGATGTATACACCAAGCTGCATGGCGTTGAAGGCGGCAGCAGCTTTCGAGCCGTCGCCTCTTACATCGTCAACCATGGAATACCCGATACGGTAGAAATAGGCTGAATCTTCGAGGAAACGGGCCGGTGAGGCAAAGGAATAATCGCCAAAAGCACGGCGCATAAAGAGGTTGTAGATATTATAGAACTCGTTATGTGTACCAAAGGTGAAAGTGTGTTTACCCTTGAAAATCTGTGCATTATCTGTAATGGTAAGGATTTTCTGGGTCAGTTCATTACCGGAGGAGTAGATTTCACCACCGGCGTGAATAGTCCCTGCCCCGTCATTAATTGTAATACCCGGGAACGGGCTTCCCATAACATCCCTGTCGTCATGCACGTAGGTGTAACCTATTTTCAGGTTGTTGGAGAAGTTTGCACTGAAACGGCTTTTCAGTTCAATAGCAAAGGCATCAGTGGTTGACGGGAAATACACACCACTGTTGTAATAGTTGATATTACGGTTGTTGGAAGCATAAGGCCCGATCGATTCGCCGAAAGTATACTGGTTACGGATCATCAGCTTATGTTTGGGGCTGATGTTCCAGTCGAATCGTGTAAGTAATTTTTTCCCGTTAAGTTCTGAGGTATTATTCAGGTAACCACCCGGTTCATAACCCATAGACCTCATGTGATCGGCTATCTGGTTCAGTGTAGCCGCATCGGAGTTTCCCTGGTAATCGGCCAGGTTAAACGGCTGCGGTGTCTGGTCGTGCTGGATTTCACCATTCACAAAGAAGAAGAGTTTATTTTTAATGAGTGGACCGCCAAGGTTGATACCATACGTTTTGGCGCTGAAATTCGGAAGTTTGGTAGCTTCTCCGTCAGGAGCACCCGGGGTTTTACCCGCCAGGTTCTCATTCCTGAACTTATAGTACGCCATACCCTTGAGTTGGTTGGTACCACTCTTGGTAACGGCATTGATACCACCGCCGGCGAAACCGCCTTCCCGGACATCGTAGGGGGCCAGTACAACCTGGAACTGGTCAATGGCTTCGTAGCTGATGGCCGAGATACCGGTCTGACCACCGTTCATGCCGTTGGCAGCGAGACCAAACACATCGTTATTAATGGTACCGTCAATAAATACCGAGTTATAGCGGTTGTTCATCCCGGCAATGGAGAGTCCTTCGCCAACCACGTTTGCCTGGGGTACCATCCGTGTGAACTCGTTCAGGTCACCGGAAATATTCGGCATCATGTTAATTTCTTTCGAACCGATAACGGTTTCAGCACCTGTCCGGTTACCATCGATGACCTTGTAACTCTTGGTCTTTGTTCCGGTAACCACTACCTCCTGCAGTTCTGTTGAAGTGGAGGTCAGGCTCGCATTGATACGATATGTCTGACCAAGAGTCAGGTAAACATCAGATTCCTGGTAGGAATTATATCCTACATAAGAGATTGTAACCTTGTAAGGCCCGCCAACGTTCATATTGGTAAGCCTGAAATACCCT
>DASQZK010000769.1:0-2981 GCA_035638735.1 Bacteroidales bacterium | reverse complement strand
CTGTGCTAAATACAGGGAATATCCGAAATGAATTTACACTTGATTCACCAGAAAAGCGATAATCATGAATTATGAACAGATAAAAAAAATGCTCTCTTCTTTAAGAGTAAGCCTTCGGCCTCGTGCATATTGCACTAATTCTACCGGGCAATTATCTTTCGCCCTAAAAAGTGTATGCAAAAAGAATCCAGATTTCTTGAACTGATCAGACTGCAACAAGACTCGGGCTTAACGGTAAAAGAGTTTTGTTCCAACGAAGGGATTGTTCCCTCGACATTTTACTACTGGAAAAAGAAACTTCAGGTTACCAGCGGGAAAAATGATTTTATCCCGCTGATAGTAAAGCCATCATTATCCTCCCAGGGAAACAGGAACACAAGCCGAAGGGATTATCAATCAGACCAGCTTACCGGTGATCATGTTTTACTTGAGTTGGTTTATCCCAACGGAACTTTGGTACGGATAAAAGAGGATCTGGATCTGACATACCTTCGGGCACTTATTCACCTGTACGACTGAAGCGGATGTTCCATTTACACAAATCCTTTCAGTATTATTTGTATCCTGCGCCGGTGGATATGCGAAAAAGTTTTTACACCTTAAGCGGTATTGTATCCTCAGAGATGCATCGGGATGTTCGGGGTGGAGAAGTATTTATCTTTATCAACCGTAGACAAACCATCATGAAGATCCTTCACATGGAATATGCCGGGTTGGTAATCTACCACAAGAAGCTGGAATCGGGTCGGTTTAAATTACCTTCTTTTGATGAGAATACGCGTTCACTGACCATCGGATGGAGTGATCTGATGCTGATGGTACAGAACGTAAAACCCCGGACAAAAAAACTTCGAAAAAAGACAAATTATTACGCAAAATCTTAGTTGTTTTGCTTGGCAGAATGATCTGTTTTATGTATCTTCATGCCTGATAAACAAAGGGATACAGTGTGGATATGTCAGATAAGGACAGGTTAGTTGAGACACTTTTACAGGAGCGTGATGAACTGTATCAGGAGCTATCTCGTTTACGTGAAATTGATAATGGGGCATTGGATAGGGCTGAGAAGAAAAACGAGCGCTATGAGGCTAAAATCAAGGAAAAAGATGATACCATCAAAAAGCTGACAGACCAGTTGGCCTGGTATCGCCGAAAGTTCTGGAAAGCAAGCAGTGAGAAATACATCCCCCAGGATCCCAATCAGCGCAGGATTGATTTTGACGGACTGGATATCCTTCCCCAGGAGAAAGAGGTCATAGAGGAGGCCGAGAAGGCGATTATATCCTATGAGCGTAAGAAGCCGGAGAAAAAGAAAAAACCGATTCGACTTGCATTGCCGGATCACTTACGTAGAGAGACAGAGGTTATCGAACCTGAAGGTATAGATGAGAACTGGGTGCGCATTGGTCAGGAGGTTACCGAGATACTGGAGCACAAACCCGGGGAGCTGTTTGTCAGGCAGATTATCCGACCCAAATATGCATTGAAAAATCATTTGCAGAAACAGCAGGAGCAATCAGAAGGTTTAGGTACCGAAAAAAGTGAAGCTGTAAAAATCGCCAGTCTGCCTTTGCTGCCATTACCACGCAGTAATGCCGGAGCGAGCCTGCTGGCGGATCTTCTGTTAAGCAAATACATGTATCATCTTCCCTTCCACCGTAAGATCGCCATGTATAAACAAGCCGGGGTCAGTTTACCAGCCTCCACGGTGAACGGATGGTTCAGCGGGAGTAGTGACTTACTCAGGGCTCTGTATTACAGGTTACGGGAGATAGTGCTTGCCACCGATTATATCCAGGTTGATGAGAGCACTGTGCCGGTGGTCAACAGCGAGAAACACCGCACGGTGAAATCTTATTTATGGGTGGTTCGTTCGGTGATGGAAAACCTGGTGTTTTTTCATTATGATAAGGGGTCCCGTGCCCAGAAAGTGGTCATCGATTTATTACATAACTACAAGGGGGCCGTCCAGACAGATGGTTATGAGGCTTATAGTATCTATGAGCAAAAGAAAGGTGTGTTGCTTTTGGGTTGCTGGGCCCATTCCAGACGAAAATTTACGGAAAGCTTAAAGGAGGATAAATCCGGAGCAGAGTATGCCCTGAAACAAATAGGTATGCTTTACAGGGTAGAGGCCATGGCCACGGATCAGGGAATGGATGCCGGACAGCGTGCGGAATTACGTCAGCGGTTGGCATATCCGATACTAACGGCATTTGAAAAATGGATTGTCAGTTATTATCCGAAAACCATACCCAAAGGAAGGATGAACAGGGCATTGTCTTATACCTATAACTTGTTCCACCGCTTATCCAGGTACCATCTGGACGGCCGGTATCAGATCGATAATAACCTAGTGGAAAATGCCATTCGTCCCCTGGCGATCGGACGGCGTAATTTTTTATTCTGTGGCAATCATGATGCAGCGGAGAATGCTGCCATTATATATTCTCTTCTTGGTTGCTGCAAAGCCAGCGATGTGAATCCGCAGCAGTGGCTCACCGATGTGCTTACCAGAATACCTGAATATAACAACAATTACAGTCTGGATCTGGCAGATCTGCTACCACATAATTGGAAAGCCTCCAAAGAAGTTCAGAAAAATCCAACCCTGCTCCAGGAATAATCGGAATTTATTAGAATAAGCTGCATTTGTCTGGCTTTCTCCAGGAAACTCTTAAAAACCCGATCAATCCCGGAATAATCTCAAAATTTTTAAAAAAGTTGTAGCGAATTTTTAGAACTTGCAATATGTATCAGACCGAAGGCTTACGCTGGTGACTAATAGTGATTAACACTCATAAAGATTAAAAAAATACAGGAAGCCAATATTATTAACTGGAAAATGCCGACGCACAGGCCTGAGTTTTGCCAGCGCCTTTTGGGCTGCTCCTTTGAAGCTTTTGTACCAGGATTAGTCGGCTTGGCCAACGCTAGAGAAAGGTGGTTTCTCCCACATAGGTTTGTTTATAAAAAAGGTA
>DASQZK010000768.1:0-8754 GCA_035638735.1 Bacteroidales bacterium | reverse complement strand
AGACAATGCTGACCTGGAAGCCTGGCTCAACCACTGTTTCATCGGCAATCAGTCCATTTTGCATACTCCGTTTACTGCCAAGATCCATGCTATTCAATCCGACGGTAAACCCGAAATGAAGTTTTTTATAGTCGTAGCCGGGCAGGTTCTGGGGTCTCTTAACCTGTGCCGACAATACCAGTGGGATGAAAAGCGCGATGAGGAGAATTGATTTCTTCAAGACCTGGATTTTTATTTGATAGAACGAACAGCTTGCTAAATTAGTATAACCCCGACTATTTAAAAAATAGTGTTTTAGCCTCTTCTGCCTGAGTAAATGCTGGCTATTCCGCCTGTCAAAGGTCTGAATCGGCAGTCTTCGTATCCGCATACCTCCATAATACCTGTCATTTGGTCACCAGACGGAAATTCCGCTATCGACCCCGGAAGATAATGGTAGGCGGCCTTATCTCTTGAGAACACCGAAGCCACCAGTGGAAGGATGGCGTTGGAGTAAAACCTGTACATCAGTGAAAAGAACCGCTTTCCGGGCTTTGAAAATTCAAGGATATACACCTGTCCGCCCGGTTTTAAAACCCTGAACATTTCTTTAAGCCCTTGCTCGAGATGTTCAAAATTCCTGACACCAAAGGCCACTGTAACGGCATCATAGAGGGAGGTATCAAAAGGCAGATTTTCCGAATCACCCTGAACAAATTCGATGTGCGCACCTTTCTTAACGGCTTTTTTCCTGGCTACAACCAGCATGTTTTCAGCGATATCGACACCAGTGACGGATACGGCTTTTAGCCGTGACAGGGCAAAGGCAAGGTCCCCGGTGCCCGTAGCCACGTCCAGGATCCGGCCTCCGGGTGATTCTTTTTTTCCGGATTCCAGCTCTCTGCCCACCATTCGCACAAGAACCTTACGCCACTGCTTATCGATATTAAACGACAAGAGGTGATTGAGGAAGTCGTAACGGCCGGCAATCTGGTTAAACATTTCGGTAACCTGCTCTTTCCGCGTTCCCGGTTTATTCTGGTATGGTTTTATCAAGATGTATCAGTTTTTGCAGGTTGCGAAAATACACAATAAATTATTCTGAACCAGAATAAGAACAGGATTTTGAGCTGAAGGTATTACCTTTGCCGGAAAAAGTCCACATGAATAAAATTGCACTTATTACCGGAGCCACTGCTGGTATTGGCAGCGCAACAGCTTCAGTACTCGCAGGTAACGGCTATGACCTCATCATTACAGGGCGGCGGGAAGACCGTTTAGAACAGCTCAAAACAGACATCTCATCCACTCCTGGGGTTGAGATCATCAGCCTTCAGTTCGATATCCGAAATCCGAACGAAGTCAAAACCGCCATTGCCTCGCTCGAAGGAAAATGGAGGAATATTGACGTGTTGGTCAACAATGCCGGTCTGGCCGTCGGGATGAATCATATCGATAAAGGCGAGGTGGACGACTGGGAGCGTATGATCGATACCAATGTCAAAGGTCTTCTGTACATCACCAGGGAAGTCAGTCCGCTCATGGTGTCGAGAAAGTCCGGGCACATCATAAATATTGCTTCCGTAGCCGGTAAGGAAGTCTATGAAAACGGAAATGTATACTGTGCCTCCAAGCATGCCGTGGATGCCCTCTCGAAAGCAATGAGAATAGACCTGCTGGAACATAATATAAAGATCACCAATATAGCTCCCGGCATGGTCGATACGGAATTTTCCACCGTAAGGTTTAAGGGTGATAAAGAGAAAGCCAACAGGGTTTACGACGGCTTTACCCCGCTGTATGCCCAGGACATTGCCGAGACTATTCTTTTCGTTGTTACCCGCCCGTCGCATGTGAACATTAATGACCTGCTTATTATGCCAACGTCGCAGGCAACGGCCACCATGGTGAGCAGGAAGAAAAGTACATGACACTGGTAACGGGTCCGGAACTGTTTCACGGCATACCAGCCCTTACCATCAACCTCATTTACTGGTTAATACCAGTGATTATCACAATTTGCCGTTTGAGCCGGATGCTCCTGTTCTTTCTTAGGAAGTAAAAACCATTATTTTTGTTGAAATTTAAATTCCCCGATATGTATACATACGATTATTTAGAAAATTTTACCAGAGAAGTATTTGAAAAAATGGGCTGTAGCAGGGAAGATGCCAAAGCCGCAACCGATGTTTTTCTTGCTGCCGAACTGCGGGGACTCTCCTCGCACGGAATGATCAGGATCAAAGATTATTTCCAGCTTTGGCAGGCCGGCAGGATCAATGTGAAGCCAAATATCAGGATTGTTCATGAAACGCCGAGTACAGCTGTGGTTGATGGAGACGGGGCCATTGGCATGATTGCCTCTGTACGATCTATGGAAATTGCCATTGAAAAAGCCGAAAAAGCAGGTTCGGGCTGGGTTTCAACCAGGAACTCGAATCACTTCGGTATCGCCGGATATTATGCCATGATGGCTCTTCAGCACGACATGATCGGAATGACCATGACCAATGCCAATCCACTTGTCGCGCCAACTTTCTCACTCACACGGCTCCTTGGAACCAACCCTATTGCCGTTACTGTTCCTGCCGGAAAACACCCCCCCTTCGTCGCCGATTTTGCCACCACGCCTATTGCCAGGGGGAAACTTGCCGTAGCTGGTAAGAAAGGTGAAAAAGTGCCGCTTGGTTACGTCCAGGATAAGGACGGTACGCCGTCAGACAATCCGGATATCCTCAAGGAAGGCGGTTCCATGCTGACCCTTGGCGGTGATTACCAGCACGGGAGCCATAAGGGCTATTGCATGAGCGCTGTTGTCGACATATTTTCGGCCGTGTTGTCCGGAGCTAACTTTGGACCATTTGTTCCTCCTTCGGTGGCATACCTTCCTGTTCTCGATAAAAAGACAGGTGAAGGAACCGGCCACTTCTTCGGTGCCATGAGGATAGATGCTTTCCAACCTGCCGATGAGTTTAAAGCCAAAATGGATGAGTGGATAGAAACTTTTAAAAGTGCCAAACCCATTGCAGGCCAGGATGAAGTATTGATTCCCGGTGAACTGGAACGGAGAAAAGAAGAAAAAATCAGGAAAGAAGGTATCGATGTTATCCTTCCCGTGGCTAAGGAAATGAAGGATATCGCAAACTTCCTGAAAATCGATTTTGAGATTATGTCATAAGGCTTAACAGCCGTTAAACGGAAATCTGACCTTTGCGGATGTATGAGCCGTTGGGGTGTGCTGACGTACACCCCAACGTTTATGCCCTGTTATTCATTATTCATAAATCCCTGCCTGTCTATGGTATCAAGGAATTTTCGCGAGAAAAACACGTTATCCTTCTTCGCATACCGTGTATCGGTGAAGATCTGAGCCAGGGTTTCTTTCTGATTCACCTTCAGAAGTTCGAGGCTTTCTTCCGAAGCTTCTCTTTCGGCGTATAGCTGTTCGATTTTCTTTTCTTCGAAGTCGGAGTATTTTTCGTAATGAACCACGGCGTCCAGAGGCAATCGTGGCGTAAGACCTGTGTTCCCGTCGGGATAGCCCAAAACGATAGCCGCTACCGGCACAACGGCTTCCGGCAATTCAAGGATATCAACAATCTTATCAGCATTATAGGTGGCTGTACCAAGGTAGCAGATACCCAGCCCGTGAGCCTCGGCTTCGAGAACTACATTCTGCGATGCCAGCAAGGCATCGATAGCGCCGGTAAAGAAGGAAAGATAATTATCGTATCCCGGTACGGCCCTGCGCTGCATACACCATTTATTAAACCGGTTAAAATCGGCACAAAACGTGATGTGAACAGGCGCTTCCTTTACCATGTCCTGGCGAAAGTGAGCATCCCATAATTTTTCCCGCAGCCCCTCATCGGTTGTCACTACCATGGAATAAACCTGCATATTACCGGTTGTGGAAGCTTTGGTGCCTGCTTCGAGAATTTTATTGAGGACATCCGCCGGAACTGGGTCCTTCTTATACTTTCGTACTGAACGGTGATTAAAAATTGTATCGATCATGATTCCTGAGTTTTTTATAACCTGCAAGTATACGAAAATGACCTTGGAAATTCCAGAAAACCGGCCCGGAACTTTGTCCCGGTGTGCCGGCAGCAGAATCCTTATTCATTATATCATCAGTATCGTTTCCACCATGTTTGGTGATGTGGTGCTGTTAAAAATGAACGTAAATAAAGGTAATCATGTTTAAACTTAACATGAAAAAACCCACAATGCTGCCTGATGGGTTTCTGTAAAACACAAGGGGATTTTACCAGATATTCCCAAAAGATACGTAAATTAAGCCCTTCAGAACATAACACTTAAAAATAAGGAGTCATGACATTCAAAAAAATGAGTTTGATTGCTGCAATTTTCAGCATGTCACTATTACTCAGCTCTCCTTCGATGGCTATGGCCGGGAGGAAACCTGACAAGCCTGCAAAGGATTCGCTTAAGAGTTCTACATTTTCAGGTTTGAAATTACGAAGTATCGGTCCTGCTTTCACGTCTGGACGTATTGCCGACTTCGCCGTAAACCCGGCAAATCATTCGGAGTATTATATCGCCGTTGCCTCGGGACACATCTGGAAAACGGAGAACAACGGCATCACTTTCAAACCTGTATTTGATCATTATGGATCTTATTCCATTGGCGTTGTAACCATTGATCCCGGAAACCATAACGTGGTATGGGCAGGAACGGGGGAAAACAACCATCAAAGGGCGCTTGGATACGGCGACGGGGTATACAAAACAATGGACGGCGGTGACCATTGGGAGAACATGGGTTTGAAAGACAGCCGGCAGATTGGCGGCATTGTGGTTGACCCGCGTAATTCTGATATCGTTTTTGTAGCAGCAGAAGGTTCTGTATGGGGCCCTGGCGGCGATCGGGGCCTTTATAAGACTACCGATGGCGGAAAGACATGGAAAAAAGTACTTGAGATCAGTGAAAATACCGGTGTGAACAATGTTGTCATGGATCCTGAGAATCCGGATGTTCTTTATGCCACCTCCGAACAACGGCGCCGGCATGTATATACCAAGATAGGTGGCGGACCCGAATCGGCGGTTTATAAATCGACCGATAACGGGGAAACATGGCGAAAGATAATGAAGGGCTTACCGGGTGTTGATATTGGCGGCATGGGTATCGATGTTTCACCAGCGGATCATAACGTACTATACCTTATTGTTGAAGCGGCCGACAATAAAGGCGGATTCTTTCGTTCAACCGATCGTGGTGAGTCGTGGCAGAGAATGAGCGACTATTCAGCCAGCGGACAGTATTACAATGAAATATATTGCGACCCTGTTGATGTGAGCAAGGTGATTTCTGTTGAGACGTATTCCAAGGTGACCCTCGACGGTGGCAAAACCTGGTCGAATCTGGGTAATGATAACCGTCACGTCGACGATCATGCCTTATGGATCGATCCTTCAGACACAAAGCACATGATGATTGGCAGTGATGGCGGCGCTTATGAAACCTACGACAGCGGGAATAAATGGCTCTTTAAAAGTAATCTTCCGGTCACCCAGTTTTACCGTGTAGGGGTCGACAACGATACCCCGTTCTACAACATCTACGGAGGAACTCAGGACAACAATACCTTTGGCGGACCATCACAGAACACCAGCAACAAAGGTGTCACCAGCGAAGATTGGCACGCTATTCTTGGGGGCGATGGCTTCTGGGTACAACCCGACCCCGAAAACCCCAATATCATCTATTGCGAATACCAGTATGGAAACGTTTACAGGTACGATAAGAAATCGGGTGAAACCGTAAACATTAAACCTGAACCGGCAAAAAACAAAGATACCTACAAATGGAACTGGAATGCACCCATGATCATCAGCCCACATTCCAGTTCACGCCTCTACATGGGGTCGAACTACATTTTCAGATCTGACGACCGCGGCAACACATGGAACGTAATTAGCGGTGATATTACTGCCCGGATTGACCGCAACAAATGGCCGGTTATGGGTCATTACTGGAGTATAGATGCCGTTGCAAAAGACGTGTCAACCAGCCTTTACGGGATGGCTGTATCGCTTAGCGAATCGCCTGTAAAGGAGGGCCTGCTTTATACAGGAACTGACGACGGGGTTATTTCAGTAACCGAAGATGGAGGAACTACATGGCGACAGACAAAATCATTCCCGGGCGTTCCGGAAAACACCTATGTCAGCGATATCATGCCTTCGAAATTTGATGAAAACATTGTATATGCATCGTTCGATAACCGCAAACGGGACGATTTCAAACCTTACCTGCTTATGAGCAGCGATAAGGGAAAAACCTGGACATCAATCTCGAACAACCTGCCTCAAAACGGGACAGTCCATTCTCTTGAACAGGATTTTAAAAATCGTGATCTGCTTTTTGCCGGTACAGAATTCGGTGCTTACTTTTCCATTGACGGTGGCCAGGATTGGGTTCAGCTAAAATCGGGGATTCCGGTTATCGCTATACGGGATATGGTCATCCAGCAACGGGAGAACGCCCTTGTGCTTGGTTCATTCGGACGGGGCATTTATATCCTCGACGATTATACCCCGTTACGACAACTTGCCGACAACAGGGATATTCTCGACAAGGATGCATACCTGTTCAATGTACCCGAAGCAAAGATGTACATTCAAACCGGAGGCAAATACGGCCAGGGAGCCACATTGTTCCATGCCCCGAATCCTCCGTTCGGAGCCGTCTTCACCTATTTCCTCAAGGAAGCTCCCAAGACCTTGAAAGAGATGAGGCATGAGAAAGAAAAAACGTTATTCAAAGAGAAAAAACCGATCCCTCAGCCAGATATGGAGCAACTCAGGAAGGAAAAGAATGAAATTCCCCCTTACCTGGTCTTTACCATCAAAGACGCATCAGGCGAAACAGTCCGCAGGATCACCCAACAACCGGCTGCAGGTATAAATACGGCAGACTGGAACTTACGTTACGACAGTCCGTTCCCGGTGAGGATGAAAGATAAAAAGTTTGACCCGACAGCCAAAGCCGGCTCGTCGATGCTGGCCATCCCGGGGAAATACAGCGTAAACCTCGACATGGTTGTCAGGGGTGAAGATACACACCTGGCCGGACCTGTTGAGTTCAGCGCCGACCTTCTCAACAACAGCACATTGCCCCGCGAAGATAGGCAAAACATCGTCGCATTCGCCAGGAAAGTATCCAATATGGCAAGAGTGATGCGGGGTACTCACGAGCTGGCCGATGACAACCTCGACAAGGTCATGACCATGGAACAAACCATTCTGCAATCGTCGGAAGGTACAATGGAAATGTTGTCGCGGGCCAGGAAGATTGAAAGTGAGCTGAAAGACATTATGTATACAATGGACGGACCTGAAGCTAAAGCCAGTGAAGAAGAGTTGCCACCAATGCCTGTTCCGCTGACCAACCGGCTCTACGCCATTATTGAAAATCTGTGGAACACGACACAGGGGGTAACCGATAATATGGAGAAAAACTACGACATCCTGTCATCAGAGTTTCCTCCTGTCCTCAGCCGCGTGAAAACGGTCCTCAGCGAAATCGATGCCCTTCAGAAAGATATGAACAAAGCAAAAATCCAGTGGACACCGGGACAGATTCCCGAATTATAATGCACAGTTAAAAAACCTCAGGCGTTGGTTTTTTGGAATTTACGCAGAGGTTGAAGGCGTTTTTTGATGCAGTGATATAAATTTTTTAACCCTGTATCGAAAAACGCCTTTGTTCTGAAAGGCTGATCACCATTAAATCTATTAGTGAGTCAGCTGGGTGTTACAAAATTTACATTTTACTTTTTTCCAATTTAATTTTTGTATATTGCAACCATTCTTGATAAATAATCGTTATTAGTTTATCTGTTAACAAGTAACAAGAAAATAGGTCTGATGAAAAAATTAACTTATTTACTCGCTGTAGTATTTGCTTTTGGTATTCTCCTGTCATCGTGCAACAGAAAAGTCTGCCCGGCTTACAGTCAGAATAACAACACTGAACAAGCTGAAAATCCGGCCTCCTGATTTATTCAGAAGCCAGGTACGTTTTTTCGATATTCGATTGCAGAGAATCCCGGGCAGAATTTACCGGTTTTTTCTGCAATCTTTGTTTAATCGCTTAAGTCCATACCCCGGAATACCAGGTAAACAGGTGTTGAAAAGGAGCTGAAAAGATGAATAGGATAGTAACCATTATTCCTGCTGTCATTCTCCTGTTAATCGCTTGCCCTTTTGTTTATTCGCAGGGTGAGCTTGATCAACAGCCAAAGGTTCTTATGCGAAATGAGCAAACCTTTGGTGTCTTCCTGAACTCAAATGGAATTGGTGCCGATTTTCAATATGCCAAACGGATAAATGCCAGGAACCATACCTTGTACCGTGTCGGTTTAATGAACGTTAAGCACCCCAAAGAAATTAAAATTACAAACGGTTACTACTCAAACAAGAGTTTTGTATTCGGGAAACAAAACTACTTCTTCGCCCTGAAGGCACAGTATGGTCATCAAAGTGAGCTGTTCAGAAAAAATGATGCCGGTGGCCTTTCTATCCGGTATTTTTTGGAAGCCGGACCAACGATAGGCATCCTTAAGCCAATTTACTACCAGATCCAACATACGAATTCCACCCAGGTTTTTTCTGTCGTAGAAAAATTCAATACCTCCATACACCAGACGCAGATTATCGGGAAAGCATCATTTTTTGAAGGGTTCAGAGAAATCTCGCTCGTCCCCGGAGCCTCTGCCAGGGTTGGCTTCACTTTCGAATATTCGC
>DASQZK010000767.1:0-4748 GCA_035638735.1 Bacteroidales bacterium | reverse complement strand
ACTGATATGATCGGGGTCACCGTTCACTACCCATTGGTTCGGTCCTGTCCGTTCAAAGCCGCCTTTGGTGGCGATGGTTAATTTATCGTAC
Source organism: Bacteroidales bacterium (assembly GCA_035638735.1). Classification (GTDB taxonomy): domain Bacteria; phylum Bacteroidota; class Bacteroidia; order Bacteroidales; genus DASQZK01. The sequence continues at coordinate 4,657 of DASQZK010000767.1, read as the reverse complement.
TGATCCGACAATGTTTCTCCAATGAGTACTTCGTTGGTTTCCGGTCCGTACGAATCGGCTGTATCGATGAAGTTCACACCAGCCTCCACGGCAGCTTTCAATACTTTTTTCGCCAGGTCGCGTTTGGGCGTCTCGCCCCATACGCCGTATCCGGTAAGCTGCATGGCACCGTAACCGAAGCGCTTCACTTCCAGGTTGCCGCCTATTTTGAATGTTGGAATTGGTTTATTCATAGTGTTACGTTTTTATGGTGGCGTATTTTGTAAGAAGCCAAACCTGACAGGTTTTGGAAACCTGTCAGGTTTAAGACAATCACGAAAATCCACGTACCTCGTGGGGTTGGTACAATTCTTCCAAATGTTTAATTTCATCATCAGTCAACTTCACATCCAGTGCGGTCACAGCGTCTTCCAGGTGACCCGGTTTGCTGGCACCAATGATGGGTGCGGTGATATATGACTTTGAAAGCATCCAGGCCAGGGCGAGCTGTGCATCGGGGACGTTTTTCTTTGTGGCAACTTCGGACAGCCGGTTGACGATATGGAAGTCCGAATCGGAATCGTACAGCATTTTACCGAATTTGTCGGTTTTGGCACGTTCGGTCTCATCATGTTGCTTGCTCCTGTTCCCGGTCAACAGTCCGCGGGCCAACGGCGACCATGGAATAATGGCGATATCCTGGTCAATACAGAATGGGATCATCTCCCGTTCTTCCTCGCGGTAAACGAGGTTGTAATGTGGTTGCATGGACACAAACCTTGTCCACCCGTTCAGGTCGGCAATGTACTGTGCCTGTGCGAACTGCCAGCTGAACATCGATGAGGCCCCGATATACCTGGCCTTTCCTGCCTTCACCACATCGTGAAGGGCTTCCATGGTTTCTTCAATGGGCGTATCATAATCCCAGCGATGGATCTGGTAAAGATCGACGTAATCGGTACCCAGTCGTTTCAGGCTGGCATCGATGGCACTCATGATGTGCTTGCGTGACAATCCCTTGTCGTTAGGCCCGGGGCCCATGGGATTAAACACTTTAGTAGCCAGCACCACTTCATCCCGTTTGGCAAAATCTTTCAATGCCCGGCCAACCACCTCCTCACTGGCACCGAACGAATAAATATCGGCTGTATCGAAAAAGTTAATACCCAGCTCCAGGGCTTTTTTGATGAACGGACGGCTCTGCTCTTCGTCCAGGGCCCAGGGCCAGCGGTCGGTCGGCTTCCCGTATGTCATGGTTCCGAGGCATATACGCGAGACTTTCATCCCCGTATTTCCAAAACGTGTGTATTCCATATAGCTATGGTTTATATACAGCAGTGAAAAAAAACCTTCACACCTACTGTAGCTTATTATGTAAAAATTAATTCTTTCGGTTAGTTCCTTATTTTACAAGTACAACGAGACGGTGAAAAAGTTTGATTGGAAGGCACGAAGGATTGACCACCAAGGCGCTAAGAGCACAAAGGGACACGCCTTGGTAGCGTTTCCCTGCGATAGGGGGCACACTTTTACTGAACAGCCTCAAATTTCAACAAGTTTTGTATGCAAGATCTCATACCAGAACATCTTCATGAAATACCTGATTTTCCACCAGGGATCGTGGTAATTCGCATGATCGAACTTCGCGAAATACTTTAACAGATCCCAGTGTACAATGTATTCGGGTACGTTGTCCATCGGTATTTCACATTGACCGCGAATATGGGCCACGATGCTCCTGGCTTCGATGGCATATTTTGAAAATATGATCCCACAGATCCCAGCACCAATGATGATGGCATCATAGGGCTTCGTATTGCGGAATACCTTTTCAGCCCGGGTAATTCAACGGTTCTGGTCAGTGCAAGGAATGAATGTGGTAGTGACAGTAAGAGTACTTCTGTTACACGGGAGGAAGCAGCAGCCTGGACCAGGATAAATCCAGGCAATTCTACATGGCAGTTTTGCATGGAAACACCTCGGGGCAACTTCAACAGGAACGATCTCGGTAATAAAAATTTCAGCTATTCCGGAACGGCCAACAGCCTGTTCATCCAACCGACTGCCGGCGGTGGAACTGCCATCGTAAATGGCAAACCTTATAACCTGAGGTCCGGGCAGTATTACCTGTTCATGGGAAGGATTAAGGTCCGGGTTACATCCGCCAACCCTGGAGCCATGGGGCAATGGTCAGTAAGTATTGAATCGGACAGGCCGCCTGTATCAGGTAACGGTAATAAAAGGCCGAAGAGTCCGTGTGTATAAGGCGGAGGGTGCGGGGCATTTTGAGATGAAAAATTTGCAAACAAGAGGCTTACCAGTTAATTTAACCGACTCAAATAACCCAACTATATTTAACCGCATCTCACATGAAAAAATCCGCAATCCTCTTTTTAATTTTCAGTCTTTTTACTGTTTCAGCTTTTACAAGAACTGGTGTATCGCACCTTCTCACCGAAAATCGTATTAATCCTATCGGCCTTGACACGCCAACCCCCAGGTTCACCTGGCAGCTGGTAGCCGGGGAAAGAGGAGTATACCAGACGGTTTATGAAATACGTCTTGCTGAATCAACGGCTGCGCTCAGCAAATCGAAAAACAGGGTGTGGGACAGCGGAAAAATTACCTCTGGTAAATCTGTACAGGTGCCATATAAAGGGCCCAAACTCCAATCGGATACCCGTTATTACTGGCAGGTCAGAGTATGGGACCAGGATAGCAAAGCCTCAGCCTGGAGTGAGCCGGCCTGGTTTCAGACTGCTTTCTTCAACCTGTCCGACTGGAAAGCAAAATGGATAACACCTGCCTCACGCAAGGATACCAGTGCCAGCCCATTGTTAAGAAAAATATTCAACCTTCACGAAGACATAAAATCGGCAAACCTGTATATTACCAGCCACGGGATGTATGAAGCATTTATCAATGGTTCACGCGTTGGCGATGCCCTGCTTACACCGGGCTGGACATCGTATAATGAGAGATTGCAATACCAGGTTTACGATATCACAGATATGCTTCAAAACGGGTCAAACGCTGTAGGAGTGGTCCTGGGAAATGGCTGGTATAAATCCGACATGGGCTACAACCTGGTAAGGTATAAAGATGACATTTCCCTGCTTTGTCAACTCGAAATACATTACAAGGATGGCACGAGCGAGTTGGTCACCTCAGGGCCGGGCTGGAAATCCGTCACCGGTCCGATACGGTATTCTGATGTCTATGATGGTGAGACTTATGATGCACGATACGAAATACCTGGTTGGTCAACACCCGGTTTTGACGATTCTGACTGGGGAATGGTAAAGGTGAAAGATTACAAAATGGATAACCTTATTGCCACGTATAACGAACCGGTAAGAAAACACGAAGTATTCACTGCAAATAAACTAATCACAACCCCGAAGGGTGATAAAGTTATCGACTTCGGTCAAAACCTTGTCGGGTGGGTGCAGGTTAAGGTGAAAGGAAAAGCCGGTGATACAGTCCGGATTTACCATGCCGAAGTGCTCGACAAAAAAGGCAACTTCTACACCGACAACCTGAGAACAGCCAGGCAGCTTGACACCTACGTACTGGAGGACAACGGTACAGAAACTTTCGAACCGCATTTTTCCTGGCAAGGCTTCCGTTACATAAAGATTGAAGGTTACCCGGGCGAGATTGATCCGGTAAACTTCACTGCCACGGCCATCTATTCCGATATGACACCGACAGGAACCTTTGAATGCAGCGATTCCTTGCTTAATCAGTTGCAACATAACATTCAGTGGGGCCAGCGCGGAAATTTCCTCGATGTGCCCACCGATTGTCCGCAACGTGATGAACGGCTTGGCTGGACCGGTGACGCACAGGCTTTCGCCAGGACTGCTACGTTCAATTTCCGTGTCGATAACTTCTTTGCCAAATGGCTCAAAGACCTGGCCGTTGATCAAAAAAATGGTGATGTGCCGGCCATAGTTCCGAATATTGGCAAAGGCGTCTCCGGAAGTCCCGGCTGGGGCGACGTGGCAACCATTGCCCCATGGACCATGTACCTGGCCTATGGAGACAGGCGAATCCTCGAAGACCAGTACGAAAGCATGAAAGGCTGGGTAGATCATATTACCGGATTGAGCAAAAATAATTTATGGATCCCATCGTGGTCGTTCGGCGACTGGCTGTTTTACAGTCTCAACAATGATCGCAGCGGGGAGTCGGCCATCACCGACAAAAGTCTCATTGCACAATGTTTCTATGCCTGTTCAACGCAAAACCTTATCAATGCTGCAAAAGTCCTTGGTAAGACCACAGATGTTGAGAATTACACCGAGCTGCTCAAAGACATTAAGAATGCTTTCTTCCGGGAATACGTCACCCGCAGCGGCCGGCTGGTCTCCGGAACCCAGACGGCTTATGTCCTGGCTCTTCAGTTCGACATGTTGCCGGAAGATTTGCGTGATCAGGCTGCTGACAGGCTGGTGGACAATATCCGGCATTACAATAACCACCTTACCACCGGCTTCCTCGGAACACCCTACCTGTGCCATGTACTTACCCGTTTCGGTCACGATGATGTGGCTTATGAATTGCTGCTTCAGAAAACCTATCCCTCATGGCTGTACCCGGTGACCATGGGTGCCACCACCATCTGGGAACGCTGGGATGGCATCAAGCCCGACAGCACGTTCCAGACGCCTTC
>DASQZK010000766.1:0-6409 GCA_035638735.1 Bacteroidales bacterium | reverse complement strand
ACTGTCGGAATATTGCCTGGCAAGGCTGATCAGCGCCGGGTCCGTTTCAGTATAATCAATCTGCCGCGGAGCATATTTCAGCATCTCGATCAGTAATCCTTTGTAACCACCGGAGATAAGAAGCAGGGAATCGGTATTGTTAACCTGGCTTAAAGGAAAATGCACCGTTTCTTCAGTATTACTAATATCCGGGCCGGAATAGAGTAATGTATTATTTTCGAAAATATTGATCTGACCGGAAGTTTTCGTTACCACAATTTGTCCGTAGGGTGTCTGCCTGATTTTCATCAGGTCCTGTTTGTGATAAACAAGCTTTTCAAGGCGGTGACCGGGATGGATGAATAAAAGAAGGGTGGTGAACAATGCAACAAGGGAAAAAACAATCTTCCTGAATTTGGACTGTGAATAGTGCAAAAGAAGGATGCTGATCGTGAAAAGAATAAGAATCAGGGAGGTTTGAAAAAGGCTGAACAGGAAAACGGAAATAAAACCGGTAAAGAGTCCGGCTACGAGGCTGCCTGTCGATTCCAAAAAATAGGACCGGCCGGCGAAATCGGTATTTGTCACCTTCAACCGGAAAGCATATACAATAAAATACACTCCCGAGATGAAGCAGAATGGGAGTAAAATCAGGACAGTGACGAATACTGTACTGAGAATACCCGGGCTCGTTCCCATCGGAAAAAACCAAATTTTCACAAGATATAAAACCGGAAGCATCAGGCTGGGCAATACACCGGTAATAATCAAACCTATATAACCGGCGTCCTCACTGTTGGCCAGTCTTGAACTGTACCTGCCTGCCACCGCACCAAGTCCGGTGGATAACATCCAGATGCTGATGATAAGTCCGGTGACCAGTTCGTTACCTTCAAAAAGATTAAGGCCCGCTCTGATAAAGATAACCTGAGTGGCGAGCGTGACAAATCCCAGGTGGAACAGGTTGATGGCAGGCACAGGTGAGAGGTTGCCGGTTATCACTGCCCCGGGTAGTTGTTCCGTCTTTCGTGGTTTTTTTGAAAAGTAATAGTTCCAATGCCACAAGAAGTGAAATATACCGGTAAAACTCAGGGCGATGCCGAAATCTACGTGCCACTTCAAAAATTTGTCGACCCAGGAAAATTCCCATTTGTGGTTTATCTGCAAGGCAATAAATAATCCGGAAAGTGCCGTAACGAGAAAGGTTATCAAAAGGATATAATTCCATATCCGGCGATGCATGTTTTTGCGGAAGATACCGGCACGCATAAGGTAAGTGGAGAAGAGGTAAAAGTAGAAAAGAAGTATTCCCAGCGGTATAACAGCATAGGGGAAATTCATTTCCTGACCTCTTTTTCCGAAAAAATATCGGCCGTGTATACAAAAAGTTCCGCATCTTTCCAGCCGTCCCATCCAAGACCGGCTTTGTCGCGCGAGCAATGGCCAAGGAATTCTTCTTTTGACCAGCCTGTCTCAGTGGCCACCTGGGGAAGGTAAGTTCCCGAGACATTGCCTTTCCTGATCAGGATACCATCTTTTCCGAGGATAATATCATCGGCAGAATTGATCTCTTTGAGCGGGCTCAAAACTGAAATTTCGATGGAGATCTGGTTTAGTTCACCATAAACGACAGGTTTGAACCGTTGGTCCTTTATTGCTGCGGCCACTGCCATTTGCTGGACGACCTTATAGAGAGGTTCATTTGGAAGAAATCGACCTATACAGCCCCTGAGTGCTCTTCCTTTATGCAGAGTTACGAATGCTCCGCGGTGTTCGAGAAAGACATCAGGCAGGACGTTTTCATCGTAATCGAGGAATCTGCCTGTCCGTAAATAATGCTCAAGACTTTCGCGGGCAATTTTCAGTAAATGTATCTTTTCAGAATTTGTCAAGTTTGAATCTGTATCCTCCATAACCGCTGTTTTTGGGGTGATCATAATTGAATAATAGCCAACCACACGACTTTTGTCACCGAATTTTGTGTCGCCTGAGTTCTGATGAAAGACCGTCCTGTACAAGTATTTATCCGGATCCTGGAACAAATGCATAATGACCAATGCAGACGGCCAGCCACATAAGGGCGTAATGAGCCCTTTCTCCGGTTTCTTTTCGGTTCTGACAACATAAGAACGGAAAAATCCGGGATCGTGCGACATGAATGCCCTGGCAGTGAGGCTGTCGGTAATATTTGCTTCAGCATACGCGGGGTAATGGGAAAAATCTGTACTCAAAATAAACAGGTTTTCTGCTGTTTTATAGGGTTCGAGTAGTTGATACAGTCCGGAAATCACTTCCGGGTCTGACGTTCCGAGGAGTACAGGGACGATTTTAAAGGGTTCATGAAGGTGAAACAAAAGAAATGGAAGCTGGACTTCAATGCTGTGCTCTTTTTGGTGGGCAGAGGGAACAAACCGGATCATGGCAGATTTTGAGATCAGGTCATTGGCAATTTTCTTATTCACCTCAGCCTCTCCCAGGGGTGTTATATAATTACCCGCGTTATATATCGACACACCGTCGAAATGTTTGTAGTGAGAGGTCCCGATAATGAAAATATTAGCGTAGTGCTTGTCAGGATCGAGTTGTGCATAACTCCATGCCGCCACCTGGCCGGAGAAGACATAACCGGCATGCGGAGCAACCAGTGCCAGGGGTTGCGGACTTCCGGGATCGTCAAGGCGCCGCGTTTGAGTGAAAAATCCTGCCAGCATATTGCTAAGATCCGTTGCATCGTCCGGATAAAACGAACCTGCCACGGCCGGCTCCCTGTCACCCATCCCTGTTGCAGGCTGGCCAGATACGGTCCATCCGGTCAGGGCCTGTATACTTATAAGCAGAATGCAAATACCGGTTTTCATAGTAGTTATTTTACGAATCGGTATAGAACAGTATCGAAATATAGTCAACCACACTGTCGGAAGGATATACATCTCCCGAATTACCACGCGACAGCACTTCGGCTTTTACGCCGGGTGACCTGGCCAGGGCGTAATACATCAGACTCATTATGGGTCCGTACCCACAAACACTGATGTTGTTTTTCCTGACGGTTCCGTAAATCTCATCAGGCTCCATCCTGAGAATATGGTCAAGGACAAGCTGATCTTTACGCCTCCCTGTCTCAGGATCAAGATAGTGAGAAAAGTCAGACGAGGCAATAACACATATCTTCCTGCCTGTTTTTTTCTCGGCATCGATGATGGCATCGGCAACCCTGCGGGAAGCCTCAGGATGCTGCCATCCCATCCCGACAGGAACGATCCGGACGTTTGTTTCCTCATACTTTTGAATAAAGGGAAGCATCACTTCGGCAGAATGTTCCCATTTATGCATTTCACCCGATTTTTCGATGTTCATGGCTTCTATGAATGCCTGGTCAACCGGAATTTCGCCAAGAGGTGTCCTCCACCGGTAATGATCGTCAGCGGCATAATCTATGTCACCTCCACGGTGAATAGGATGAATGATGACAAAGGTCTCAATGTCCTGCCTGCCGGCTGCCAATATTTCGAAGAAATGTACAGTCTGGTATCCGGAAAACAAATGTCCGGCATGTGGCAGAACTGCTCCCTCGATATGTTTTTCCGCCAGATCATAATTGATAGCAGGCTTCTCGTGTTGAATGATGGTCTCAAACAGCTCGCTTATTTCGGGGGCTGTGGCAGGATAAAATTTGCCGGCTACATAAGGCTTTCTAACTGAATTATCCATGTCATAGATGCGTTATGATTTCAGTTCCGCAATAAATACAATGCCCGCTGTTATCCAATCCTTCGGTGGATGTGTAGTATCCCATACGCTCAATAACAAGCTTGTGGCATGTCTTACAGTAAGTATTGGTCGAATTTTCATCCTGTACATTCCCGAGGTAAACATAATGTAATGATTCCAGGGCAATATGCCTGAATTCTTTCAGAACAGACAATGGTGTAACCGGTTCTTCCGCCCGGTAACGAGGGAAATACCTGGAGAGGTGTAACGGCGTATCCGGTCCGGCAACTTCGGCAATCCACTCTGTCATTTTTCTGAATTCATCTGCATCTTCATTCAGATTGGGGATAATGAGATTGGTGATCTCAAGATGGTTCCCGTTATTGGCAATGGTCTTAATGGCATCAAGAACAGGTTGTAACCTGGATTTGGTGTGTACCCTGTAAAACTCATTGTTAAAAGCTTTCAAATCGACATTAAAAGCATCGGCTAATGGAAGAAGGTCCCTAAGCGGCTTTTGATTGATGAAGCCGTTTGTGATCACCACATTTTTTAAGCTTTTATGGTGCACATCACGCGCCAGGTCAGTCATATATTCATAATAGACGGTTGGTTCATTGTAGGTGTACGCTACGCCAACATTTTTTTGCTTCATCTCAGCCAGCAGGGCTAATTCGGAAACGGAAACCTGCCTGACCTTTCCATAGGAATTGATTGTGGCTTGCGATATGTCGCAGTTCTGGCAATAGAAACATTTCATATTGCACCCAACTGTACCTATAGACAAAACCTGTTTGCCGGGGTGAAAATGGTACAACGGCTTTTTCTCCACGGGATCGGTATGTACGGCGATGGGAAAGCCGTATACTTCCGATATCAGCATTCCATCGGAATTCTGCCTGACTCCGCATATACCCCGCTTGCCAGGGTTAATAATACAGTCGTGCGGACATAGAAAACATTCGACTTTCCCGTCCTTGAGTTTAGTATAGTAGGAAGCTTCATGCATGGCAATATCCTTTTTTTTAAAGGTATTGAACGTATTAGCATCGTACTCAATGCCATTTAGGGGGATAAAGGCTCATATCCTCATGCTGAGGAACATCAATTATACATTCACCGGACATATTACAAAGGTATGAACAATAACCAATTCAAATCAAGTGTTATAGTCTTAATAATGAACATCAATCATGAAGCAGGCAGACTGTCGTTTTGATTGAAAACCAGTGAAACAAAGCCGCTCATTAATTGTTAATCAGTTACTAAATAACGAACGTTATGAAGCCATTACTAACAATAACAATACTAGTCCTTATTACAGGGATGCAGGCATTTGCACAAAATAAATCTCCAGCTATGACAGAAAACAACGAATATAAATATGCCACCTTTGGTAGTGGATGTTTTTGGTGCAGCGAGGCTGTGTTTGAGGATGTGAAAGGAGTCATCAACGTGGTTTCCGGCTATTCGGGCGGTAAAGTGATAAATCCCTCGTACAAGGAGGTCTGTACAGGCAGAACCGGGCATGCGGAAGTCGTTCAGATTAAATATGACCCCGGGGTTGTTAGTTACCAGGCGTTATTGAATATTTTCTTTAAAACCCATGATCCAACCTCACTGAACAGGCAGGGTGCCGATGTGGGAACCCAGTATCGGTCGGTCATCTTTTACCACGATGAAAACCAGGAAAAACTCGCCGAAGAAACGATTAAAAGACTCAATAATTCAGGGGTTTACGATAATAAAATCGTGACCCAGGTTGAACCTTTTAAGAATTTCTACATGGCTGATGAATACCATCAGGACTATTACAATAAACACCCCGAATACGGGTATTGCAGTGTTGTAATTTCGCCCAAACTTAAGAAGCTTAAGGAAGATTTCAGTGACATGCTTAAAAAGTAAGCACGGGGCATTTTCCACCACCACCTTTAATTCCCGAGAAGCCCCGATGCTTTGTCACCTCAGGTCAGCAGTCTGAATAATCCAGAAGGCGTTGACAGGTTTATGATGATGCAACACGTCTTATAATGACAAATTGAACTACATCTATACCGGCATGGTTTGGAATATCGGGTGAATCTGGCAAAAAAGACGCGTTAATGAATTATTCAACTCATTGTAATCCAGTATTTAATCTCATGTGCTCTGATCGATGACGCCCTGCCGGGTATTTTCCATAATTCGGACTTTTTCCTTCCGGTAAACCCTGGCCGCAACAGGCCGGAAACCTTAATTTAAAATTAACACCGAAAATAGCCGTTATATAGGAAAACTCTGCTACTTTTGCACCTTCAAAAATTTTAACATGCAATCAATAAGAAACGTCGCGATAATAGCCCATGTTGACCATGGAAAAACAACCCTGGTTGACAAGATCATTTATGAATGTAAAGCCCAGGATGAACGCAAACATACAGCTGAGTTGATCCTTGACAGCAATGACCTGGAGCGGGAACGCGGCATCACGATACTATCCAAGAATGTATCTGTGAGATATAAGGGTGTAAAAATAAACCTTATTGACACACCCGGACATGCTGATTTCGGAGGGGAAGTAGAGCGGGTCTTAAAAATGGCAGATGGTGTTCTTCTGCTCGTGGATGCCTTTGAAGGACCGATGCCTCAAACACGGTTTGTACTGAACAAGGCCATCGAGCTGGGGCTGAAGCCAGTTGTAGTCATAAACAAGGTTGACAAGCCGAATTGCAAACCC
>DASQZK010000765.1:0-14101 GCA_035638735.1 Bacteroidales bacterium | reverse complement strand
AAAGAACAGCTTGCTACCGATTACGGACTGATGATCTGCTCGCCGCCTTATGAAAAAACCGATTACACGGTTATCCGCGCTACCCTTATGAATAAGGGTATGAAAGAAAATGCCGGGATATTCAACCATACACAAGGTTGGGCCATCATAGCCGAAACCATGCTCGGGCACGGCGACCAGGCCTGGGAATACTTCAGGGCTTACCTGCCCGCCGCCTATAACGACCATGCCGAGATCAGGGAAATTGAACCATACGTATACGCACAGTCAACACACAGCAAATTCAGTCCCCGGTATGGTGCCTCCCGGCTGCCCTGGCTAAGCGGAACAGCCACCTGGGCTTATTACACGGCCACACAATACATCATGGGCCTGAAACCGGTAAACGACGGACTGGTCATCGATCCGTGCATTCCATCGTCGTGGAAAGAATTCGAAGCAAACCGCCAGCTCAGGGGCAAATCACTGAAAATCGTTTACCATAATCCGCAAGGATCACAAAAAGGTGTTCAAAAACTAATGCTGAACGGCAAAGAGATCAAAGATAATTTCATTCCATTCAATGAACTGGGAACATCCAACACCGTTGAGGTGTTCATGTCATAAAAAGGTATGATCAATACGAAAGAACTGGCCGAATTATTGACTAATAAAGGGATAAGCTATACCGAATTCCCGGTCGACTATCCCTCTTTTCCACCTCCGGTGAGCTTCTGGGAGGAAAACAAATTACAGCGATGTAAGAACATATTCTTCAGGGATAACCATGGCAAAAATCATTTTTTTGTCGTCCTCGATTTTGATAGTGAACTGAATATTAATCTTCTCAAAGAAATTACCGGCCAGAACACGCTGAGTTTTGCTTCACCAAAACGACTTAAAAAATACCTTGGCCAGGAACCTGGTGCCGTATCGGTTCTCGGCCTTGTCAATGACCGTGATCATGAGATCAGGGTTTTTATAGACCAAAACCTCGATAACGATAAATTACTCTCATTCCTTCCCGGGGATAAAAACAGCTTTTTTGCGCTGACGATGGCGGAACTGAAAAAATTTCTGAATGCCACAAACCATGAATTCCGGGTGGCAAAGTTGTATTGAAAACGCGAAGTCGGGAGGAGGACAAGTCACAGAAGTTTACCGATAACCGTGAATATCTCAGCAGGGTTTCAAGGTGTGTCAGACCGGTTTTATTTTTGGGCAACACTGGCTCTTCATTCTACCGGTTAAAAACCACCACAAAATGGCTGTTTACCGCTGCCGTTTGTGTAATTATTACACAATATGTATACTATTTACACAACGTATGATCGTGTAACACAACCAGTCGTTCAGCCATTCCATCCAATCTGTCGGCGACGCACTGTTTTCTTTCTTCTACATCCCTGCTCCATCATTTCGCATCGCATTAATTTGGTTATATTTGTATTCAATTTTAACCGAAGCATGGATCATTTAAGAAATTTTTGCATCATTGCGCATATCGATCACGGCAAGAGCACACTGGCAGACAGGTTGTTGCAGAAGACCGGGACGGTATCGGCAAGGGATTTCAAGGACCAGGTACTTGACAACATGGACCTTGAGCGAGAACGGGGAATTACCATCAAGAGTCATGCTATCCAGATGTTGTATGAGCATGAGGGGACGAAATATACTCTTAATCTCATCGACACGCCGGGTCATGTCGACTTTTCGTACGAAGTATCGAGGTCAATAGCTGCCTGTGAGGGGGCCCTCCTTATTGTTGATGCCACACAGGGTATACAGGCCCAGACGATCTCAAATCTTTACCAGGCTATTGATCATAACCTGGAGATTATTCCTGTGATGAACAAAATGGACATGGATAGTGCCATGCCCGATGAAGTAAGGGATCAGATCGTTGACCTGATCGGTTGCGGTCCCGACGACATTATTGAAGCCAGTGGTAAAACAGGCCTGGGAGTAGAGGATATCCTCGAGGCGATCATTGCCCGTATCCCTTCACCGAAGGGAGATCCGGAAGCTCCCCTGCAGGCCCTTATTTTTGACTCGGTATTTAACCAGTTCAGGGGCATTTTTGCTTACTTCAGGATCTTTAACGGGACGATACATCAGGGTGACCTGGTCAAATTTTACAATACGAAGAAAGAGTACAATGCTGACGAGATAGGCGTTTTGCGATTGAATACCCAGCCCCGGAAAGAGCTTCAGGCCGGTGATGTGGGGTATATTATATCGGGAATCAAGACCTCACGCGAAGTCAAGGTCGGTGATACCATCACCCAGGTCGATCGTCCCTGCAAACAGCCCATTGCCGGGTTTGAGGATGTGAAACCGATGGTCTTCGCCGGGATCTATCCTGTCGATGCAGACGAATATGAAGATTTGAGAGCTTCCATTGAAAAGCTGCAGCTTAACGATGCCTCCCTCACATTTATTCCCGAATCGTCGGCCGCCCTCGGTTTTGGATTCCGTTGCGGATTCCTCGGCTTACTGCACATGGAGATCATCCAGGAACGCCTTGAGCGCGAGTTCGATATGAACGTTATCACCACTGTACCAAACGTCTCATACAAGGTTTACACGACCAAAGAAGGTATTATCGAAGTCCATAACCCTTCCGGCCTTCCCGATGTGACCGTTGTTGACCATATCGAAGAACCCTATATTTCGGCACAGATCATCTCCCAGGCCGATTTTGTAGGGCCTATAATAAATCTCTGTCTTGACAAACGCGGAACACTGAAAAACCAGGTCTACCTCACTGCAAATCGCGTGGAACTGTCTTTTGAGCTTCCTCTTGCCGAAATCGTTTTTGATTTCTACGACAGGCTCAAGAGTATTTCCAAAGGTTATGCCTCATTCGATTACTACACATCATCGTATAAGCAGGCCAACCTTGTAAGACTGGATATCCTGTTGAACGGCGAAATGGTAGATGCCCTTTCCACGCTTATCCACCGGGACAATGCTTATGACTTTGGGCGACGGATTTGTTCCAAGCTAAGGGAGCTCATTCCCCGTCAGCAGTTTGATATTGCCATCCAGGCCGCTGTGGGAGCTAAGATCATTGCACGCGAAACGGTCAAGGCCGTGCGCAAAGATGTCACCGCCAAATGTTACGGTGGCGACATTACCCGTAAGCGTAAGCTTCTTGAGAAACAGAAAAAAGGGAAAAAGCGCATGCGCCAGGTCGGGAATGTGGAGGTGCCGCAGTCTGCCTTCCTTGCAGTACTGAAGCTGGATTAAGTAGTGACCGTACTATGGTAAACCAGGTCCGGCAAACAGAGCATGCGCTCGTAGCAGCCAAAAGAATCACGTACAAAATCATCATTCTTTAGTGATAGCCCACCCACATGCCACTGGAGAGCTGGTGGCCCGCTCCCAAAAGCTTTCACCCTTCAATACGCCAAAATATTCATGAAATCCGGGGAGACGTTATTTCTTAAGCCCTGAAGATGTGTCGCCGGAATTCTCTTTCATTTTCATTTTCCGTTCGCGGTCTTCCTTCAATTTTCTCAGAATAACAAGCACGAAAAAAATGATCGTGAAACCGAGGAAGCCATAGGCGATGGTTTTGAAATTCTCCGGATTAACCGCAAACACATATACCGAATAAATAAAGAGCATAGCAGCGATTGCCCCGGTCCCGAGAATTGCATATTTCAGAAGGTTCATGTTGGTTTTATTTTGGTTTTCAGGATTTCACGATTCACGAGAATCTGGTTAACATTTGTACTGACAGTTACCGGCCTGCCATTAAGCTTATCTTCTGTAGCTTGTGATGTACCATCTTTAATTTTCCCTGGGAATGCAACAGAAATAACGGATTCCATAGAGTCCGATCCGTCATGGTTAAGGGTATATTTTTCATAAATGGCCAGGCAACTGCTCAATATATAGAACGAGAGCCCGAGAGATATACATAAAATAGTCCTCATGACGGGGAGGGTTTTGACGGCATAATTTACCGGCAATTTAGGCAAAAAAGATGAAAAGGGTGATTGAGGAAATCATTCTCCTGATTCGGTATCGATAATAAGCTTGTATCCTTTGCCGTGTACGTTGATAATCTGCACATTAGAATCTTCCTTCAGGTATTTGCGCAGCTTCGTGATATACACATCCATACTACGGGCATTAAAATAGTTGTCGTCGATCCATATTGCTTTCAGGGCGAAGTTCCTTTCGAGGATCCGGTTGGCATTATTACATAGCAGCCTCAGGAGTTCATT
Organism: Bacteroidales bacterium; assembly: GCA_035638735.1. GTDB lineage: Bacteria > Bacteroidota > Bacteroidia > Bacteroidales > DASQZK01. The sequence continues at coordinate 9,881 of DASQZK010000765.1, read as the reverse complement.
TTCTTTGGTTGTGAGGTTATGGACATCACTTCCCAGGGCAAGCGTTTGTTTCTGGGCGTCGAATTTATACCTGCCTATTTCGTATAAATGATCTTTATTTTCGGTTCCGCCACGGGTTCTTCTCAGTATGGCTTCGATCCTGTAAATCAACTCTTCCATACTGAAGGGTTTGGTGATATAGTCGTCGGCTCCACGGGTAAAACCTTCCAGCACATCTTCCTTCAACGACTTAGCGGTCAGGAAAATGACCGGCATATCCTTGTCAATCATTCTGATCTCGGTAGCGAGTGTAAAACCGTCTTTAACGGGCATCATGACATCGAGAATGCAAATGTCGTAATGGTTTTTTTCAAAAGCCTTAAAAGCCTTTTCACCATTGGTCAACCAGTCGGCTTCAAAATTTTTTGCATTAAGATATTCCTGCAGCAATGAACCAAGGTTTTCATCATCTTCAGCCAGGAGAATTCTTGTTTTAATGTCAGCTTCGGGCATAGTCAGTTTTCATAAAGAGGTAAAAAAATATCAAATCGGGTACCTTTATTTAGTTCACTTTTCAGTTCGATGGATCCGTTATGGATCTCGACAATTTTTTTCACATAGCTCAGCCCGAGACCGAAACCTTTCACGTTATGCAAGTTCCCGGTAGGGACCCGGTAGAACTTTTCAAATATCCTTTTCTGGTCATCCTTACGGATTCCAATCCCATGGTCTTCAATACGTATAACAAGTTCATCCTTCTGGTTCCACGTACTGATTTCTATCGCGGGCTCATCTTTACAGTATTTCAAGGCATTATCGAGCAGGTTTGAGATCACATTTGTAAGGTGCACTTCATCGGCTTTAATGACTGACTTTGCGGCACCCGGTTTCCAGTTCAGGTAACCGTTACGTTTTTTAACCAGGAGGCTGAAATTGTTAACGGCCGAGTTAATGATCTCATGAACGTCAACGACCTTTTCCCTGAGTTTCAACCGGCCCTTGTCGAGGACAGCCATTTGCAGCACCTTTTCGACCTGGTAACCAAGCCGTTTACTTTCAGTATCTATAACACGTGAAATATGAGAAAGGTTTTTATTGGCCACGGGGATACTATTATCACTGAGCATCTGAGAAGCCAGGGAGATAGTTGAAATGGGTGTTTTCAGCTCATGGGTCATATTGTTGACAAAGTCATTCTTTATTTCAGAGAGTCGTTTTTGCCTGAAGATTACCCAGAGGGTGAAAATGAAAATAGCGATAATAATCATGGTAAGCAGCACGGAGGTAAACCCGATGAATCCGACTGCCCGGAACAGGAAAGAGCGTTGGCCGGGGAAATATATCCGGAGGTAATTAGGGCTGTTAAAGATATCCTGAGGAAACAACTGGGACGTGAAAATCCTGGTTCCTTTTTCGGGATGATAGCCGTCGGACTTAAAGGCTATGGCCCCGTCGCTCCTCAAAACAGCATATTCATAATCGAGGTAAATACCATTATCGGCCAGTTCATCGTCGAGCGTTGCATTAAGCATGGCAGGAGAAAGCCGTTCTTCGATGCGGCGGTGGGGACTGAACATTTTCGAAATGATCTTATCGATAAGTTCCTGTTTTGATTTGAGGCGTTTTTTTATATCCGGAGGCAGTCTCGTATTTCCCGGCTGACCATTGCCGGTGTGGTCAAGGCTATCTTCGCCGTTTTTACCGGTCATGTTGACCGTCATACTATCGTTGTTTACACGTATTCTGATGTTATCGCGGCTGACGGAATCGGACCTGTTCTGGTTTTGAATTGTTATTTGCTGGTCGTAGTGGAAATAGGGTTGATTTCGGGCAAATCCGCCAGAACGCCTCGATTCCATGTGGTAATTAAAATAAAGGTTGCCTGAACCTGCAGTATCGGTATTTACCTGGGGTGAGAGAAACTGGTTAAGCATATAGGCGGCCTCACGGTTTTCGATCTCGCTGCTGACGTTAGACATCGACCGGGCGACAAGCTGGGCAAACTGTTTTTCCTTGATGTTAAAAGCATTACGGATCCAATAGGTCTGAACCAGTATCAGGCCTGTCATCACAATGGCCATTACAAAGGCCAGTATCCAGAGAAGTTTCTTGCTCATTTCAATACAAATATAACACACTCGCGAAAGCTCTTCGCAGGAGCTTAACATTCTTTAACATTCATTAGAATACATTAACCGAATTTAAGTATAGATTTGTAAAGCAATTAAGCAACTATTACAGACAGGTAATTTTTTCATAGACTAGCGTAGAGGGTAGAGTAGACAGGGGGTCGGACAAATGTCCGGCCCCCGTTTTTTTATCCTGTTGGTTACGAAAAGATTTCGGAAATAAAATATGATTTCACACATATTTCTTTTAGATTGCAGGTTATACAGCCTGGTCAATGTTTGAAAAATACTACGCCTTACTTGGTGTCCGGCCCGGAATCGAGGAAAAAGATCTTAAAAAGGTCTACCGGAAGCTGGCCATGAAGTATCATCCCGACGTCAATAAACGTCCGGATGCAGGGGACAAATTCCGCGACTTATGTGAGGCTTATGAGATCGTGCTCCACCAGGAAAAAAAGGAAGCCGAGATCAATGTTTCGCGGTCCTATGAAGAAGACGTCGACCCGTCGGTTTATGAAGAGATCATCCGCGAAGCCAGGGAGAAAGCCCAGGCCAGGGCCCGCATGAAATATGAAAAACTAAAGGCTGAGCAGGAATTTTTCGAAAACAACGATCTTTTCCTGCTATTCAGGTATATCGGGCATTATCTGGCTATTCCGCTCGGCATTGGCCTGATCATGGTTCCCGTTTATCTGGCCATTACAGAGGAGTTCATGATATTTTTCGGGACGTTTTTTTTCTGGGTCATCGGCCTGTTTATTCTGGGCTACATATACAGTAGCAGGAAGACCTGGTTTCGTCTCGGGAAATTTAAAACAGGCTGGAAGGATGTCGTTGATTTTTTTCGGGTTGAGATTCGCGAAGATGCACGTGAGACCTGTTTCTATTCACCTAAACACAAAGCTGATTCAACACCTTTCAGGTATTCCATGCTGAAAGTCCGCGATGTTCAGCTGCAGAACCACGGGCCATTCATGCACAGCGTAGCCTACAGGAGAAAATACCACGAAGTGGTGGTGCCCCGCAGTGCTCATGCTTACCGCGTCCACTTTATCATGGCCTTTGTCAAACCGGTTGTTCTGCTTCTCGCCCTGATCTTTTTCCCCGTCCCGAGTTTCATGTGGAGGGTCATTCTCGGGATATCATTCGCATTTCTGATCTCGGAATTCGTACAGCTTGTCACACTTACACGTTCAAAAACAGCCTACCTGGTAAATCCTTTTCTGATCATCAAAGTGGCTATTTGGTTAGTGGTTATCATATCCCAAACAACCTATTACCCGGGGCTGGTTTTTTACACCACTTCGATACTCGGATTTCTCATCTTCCTGCTGCTGTTTTTCCTGGATATGGTTCTGGACCTTATATTCAGATTTTTTCCGTTTTATCATGTTCTCTACCAGCCGTTGACTAAACAACCCGGTATCGTGATGAAGCTATTCGGGCATGGCTACCAGAATTACCTCGACATCCCGGTATGGTCGACGCTTTATCCATTTCTCAGATGGCTTTTTTAAGCTTTGCTACCTGAAGAAAAGACGTTGTTTGTTTTTAAGTTTTCCTGGATCAATGAGGAATACGGCCTGTACATTTTCCACCCCGGAAAGATCTTTCCTGAGTGACGACACAAAAGATTGGTCAACCTCTCCCTGTATCAGCAGGATATAATCAATGTTCCGCAGTTCGTCCAGCAGGAACATATCATCCGATTTATTGGCAATGAAGCGATAGCGGACATAACGGTCCTCATCTTTATAGATGTAGCTGGGAAAGTCGAGTTCAGTTTTTGCTTTCTTATCGAATGCCACGTGGTTATCGGTCCTAACCAACTGAAATCCAAGCGAATTATTGATATTCCAGATCAAACGATAATCCTTATCGAAGGATGAGATCCCGAGGATGTAAAAATCAAAATTTTCGTCGTAGGTGAGCCGGATTTTTTTCTTGTTCACTGCGATTTTTTTTTTGATATGTAACAATACCGCGAAAGATATCAGTTATCGGCCAGTTTGTCAAGTGCAGAGCGGGCGGCCTTTTGTTCTGCTTCTTTTTTGGAGTTACCCATTCCTTTCCCCAGTTCATGGTTTTGCATCATGATATGCGTAACAAACTGCGGCAGATGACCTGCCTGAGTATTTTCTTCAGAACTGTCGAAAATAACTTCATGTTTATTTTTCTGTGCCCATTCTATCAGCTTGCTTTTATAGTCAGACTCTGACTTTCGCAGTCTTTCCATGTCGACGTACTTCTCGATGATCCGTTCGATGAACCTGCCGGCCTGCTTATAGCCTTTATCGAGATACACGGCACCAACCAGAGCTTCGAAGGCATTACCATAGAGGTGTTTAGACACATTGGAAGGGCTGGTATGTGTCACCATCAGTTTATTGATGCCCATACGGTAAGCCAACAGGTTAAGATGTTTACGTTTAACCATTTTTGACCTCATCTTGGTAAGGAAGCCTTCATCTTTATTTGGAAAATTACGGAAGAGATAGTCGGCCACGATGGCTGCAAGGATAGCGTCGCCGAGATATTCGAGGCGTTCATTATTGATTACCTCACCATCGGGCATGACCAGTGAAGCAGATTTATGAATAAAAGCCATTTCATACACCTTTATTCTAACCGGGACAAATCCGAGAATAGGTATAAGCTTATTGACGAGTTCTTTGTGACGGCTGAAAGGAATGACAAATATTCGACCAAAACGTCCAAACACTTTCTAATCTCTTAGCTTTTTGAAAATCACCGAGCTGTTATGTCCGCCAAAACCAAACGTATTACTAAAAGCACAATTCACCGTTCTTTGCTGTGCTTTATTCGGTGTAAGGTTCAGTTTTGTATCGATTTCCGGATCAGGATTTTCAAGGTTTATGGTAGGCGGAACAATGTTGTGATTAATGGACATGATAGCTGCGATAGCTTCTACAGCGCCTGCAGCACCGAGCAAATGGCCTGTCATAGATTTTGTTGCGCTGATATTCAGGTTGTAGGCTTCTTCGCCGAAGACCTCTTTTATGGCAATGGTTTCGGAGATGTCGCCCAGGGGCGTCGATGTACCATGAACATTGATATAATCAATATCGGAAGGTGTAAAACCGGCATCTTCCAGGGCTCTTTTCATAACCAGTTTAGCTCCGATTCCTTCGGGGTGAGGAGCTGTCAGATGATAGGCATCGGCAGATAGACCGCCACCTGCAAATTCGGCATAGATTTTAGCCCCTCTTTTTTTAGCATGCTCGTATTCTTCGAGAATAAGAGCACCGCCTCCTTCTCCCATGACAAAACCGTCGCGGTTTGCATCAAAAGGCCGGGAAGCCTTGCTGTAATTCTCATTGTTGGTTGAGATGGCCTGCATACTGTTGAAGCCACCCATACCAGCCTCATTAATAGAAGCTTCCGATCCGCCGGCTACGATTGCCGAGGCTTTGCCTAAACGGATAAGGTTGAAAGCATCTACAAGAGCATTGGTCGATGAAGCACAAGCAGCAACAGTTCCGTAGTTTGGTCCACGGAACTTGTATTTCATTGAGATGTGACCCGCGGCGATGTCGGAGATCATTTTGGGAATGAAAAACGGGTTAAACCGGGGGGTATAACCACCCTCAACATAGTTTTTCATCTCATTCATGAATGTTTCAATCCCACCAATACCCGATGCCCAGATTACTCCGATATTGTCAGTATCGAGTTCTTCCATATTAAACCCGCTGTCATTTACCGCTTCGTCAGCAGCTACCAGGGCAAACTGGGCATAGGGATCAAGTTTTCTGGCCTCTTTCCGGTCAAAATACTGTGTGGGGTCAAAATCTTTGACCTCGCAGGCAAATTTGGTTTTAAATTTTTCGGTATCAAAATGGGTAATAAGATTAGCACCGCTAACCCCGTCAACCAGATTTTTCCAGAAATCTTGTACATTATTTCCAAGGGGAGTAATAGCTCCCATACCTGTGACAACAACCCGCTTTAATTCCATGAATCCGAAAAATTACAAATTACTTAGCGTTTTCTTCAATGTACTTGATAGCTTCACCAACTGTGCTGATATTTTCAGCCTGATCATCAGGAATACCTATGTTAAATTCCTTTTCAAATTCCATGATCAGTTCAACAGTGTCAAGTGAGTCTGCTCCAAGGTCATTAGTAAAGCTTGCTTCCGGAGTAACTTCATTCTCATCAACACCTAACTTATCAACGATAATGGCTTTTACTCTTGATGCGATATCAGACATAGCTGTAAAATTTAATTAATATTATGTTATTTTTTTGACTGTGCAAAGAAATGGAATAATCACTTAAAAACAAACAAAAAAATCATAAATTGACGTAAATTTTGATTTTTTTTGCAGAGTAATTTTTACTAATTAAACAGATTTTTAAGAAATCAGTCGAAATTCATTTCGAAATAATACATTTACAACCGAATGACTGTTAAAAAGATAGCCATTTTTGCCTCCGGCTCCGGAACCAATGCAGAGAACATCAGTCGATTTTTCCTTCAAAACGACTATGCCAGGGTAGCCCTGATTTTGTCTAATAAAAAAGAGGCGGCAGTGCACCGGAGGGCGGCCTCACTCGGTATTCCCTCGGTGAGTTTCTCCAGGGACGATTTTTACAAAACCGGCAGGGTGCCGGACATCCTGGCGGATCATGATATCGATTATATTGTCCTGGCGGGTTTTTTATGGCTGGTACCCACTGAGCTTATCCGGTCTTACCCCGGTAAAATCGTTAATATTCACCCGGCCCTTCTCCCCAAATACGGAGGTAAAGGGATGTATGGCATGAATGTGCACCGGGCAGTAATCGAAAACGGGGATAAGGAATCGGGGATTACCATTCATTATGTTAACAACGCGTATGATGAAGGGAACATTATCTTCCAGGCCCGTTGTCCTGTTGACCCCGGAGAAACGCCAGAGAGTCTGGCTGAGAAAATCCACCGTCTCGAGTACGACTACTTCCCCACAGTGGTGGAAGAACTGGTCAGGGGGTTGCCCGGATAAGATTCATGCCGGAAGCTACCCACCATATACATCACCTGGTTTCTTACCTCGGTATAACGGGTCATATTTTTTTCAAGCACGGGTTCAACCGGTGGAGCTTTCATTTTAAGCGGGTCGATGGCGGCACCGTATTTATATACCCGGAAGTCGAGATGAGGCCCGGTGGCCAGGCCGGTGCTGCCCACGTAGCCGATAATATCACCCTGTTTCACATAACTGCCTTTATGCAGGCCACGTGCATAGCCGTGAAGATGCATATACGATGTGGTATATATGCTATTATGACGGATTTTGACCGCATTTCCGCCGCCGCCGTTGTAGCCCTTATAGATCACCACACCGTCGCCTATGGCATGTACCGGAGTACCTGTGGGCGCCGCGTAGTCAACACCGTGATGCGGACGCCGGATCTTCAGGATGGGATGGTAGCGTGAATTCGAAAATCGAGAACTGATGCGCGAATACCTCAGCGGAGCTTTCAGGAAAGCCTTCCGCAGGCTCTTTCCCTGATCATCAAAATAATCCATGGTGCTGTCCTGTGCAAATGGAATGGCCCAGAAATCCGTATCCATGTGCCTGAAGTAAGCCCCTTCAATCTTCCCGATCCCATACGAAGTGCTGTCGACATACAGTTCATCATATACCACCCTGATACTGTCACCTTTCTGCAGCCCGAAAAAGTCGATAGACCAGGCATAAATTTCCGACAATCTAACTGCCAGCATTGGGTTAGCCTTGTGATCGGTCATGGTATTCCACAGCGATGATTCAATGGCGCCGGCAAAGGTGCAACGAACGGTATCTATACGCTTTGTTCCGTTCCATACATCGAGTGAATCACGCAAGCGGAAAACGACGTAATCGATAGGCGAATGTTCATAAACCAGGTAGGCCAGTGAACGAGCCGAGTCACCGTTAAGAAAAGCAGTATATGAATTTCCCGTCCTGAATTTTCTCGTATCAAAGACACCTTTTGATTTCACATCAATATCATGGATCTGGCGGTTTGTAACCCCGTATTTTGAGAGCAGCAGTGAAAGCGGCTGATTGCGCCCTACCCTTCCATGCTCAATAGTAAACGAATCGACCGGCAGACCGTATTTGTAGTTTACCACTGCGGGAGGCGTTTCAATAACTTCCTCCACGGTAGCCGCTTCGGTGTTTGTTTTGGCAGATACGCCTGTCGTTTTCCACTGGTAGAGCAATACAGCTGCACCGGTTAAAACGAGGATTGCAATAAGGATCAGGTATTTTGATTTCACTATTTATTCAGGGTTTAGACGACAACATTAATAATCTTACCCGGGACGATGATAATTTTCCGGGGTTCCTTTCCCTCCAGCCATTTCTGCGCGGTATCGTGCGAAACCACCCTTTTTTTAATTTCATCATGAGGCATATCCAAAGGAAGCTTCAGCTTAAAACGCATCTTACCGTTAAATGAAACCGGGTATTCATAATCATTTTCAACCAGGTACTTTTCATCGAACCGGGGGAACGATGCATCAACAACACTAGTTCCGTTACCCAGTGCCTGCCAGAGTTCTTCGGCAATGTGTGGTGCAAACGGGGCCAGTGTTATAACCAGCTTTTCAAGCACTTCCCTTTTATGGCATTTCAGATCGGTAAGCCCGTTCACACAAATCATAAATTCGGCTACCGAGGTGTTAAAAGAGAATCTCTCGATATCTTCTCCAACCTTTTTTATGGTTCGGTGAAGGATCTTGTTTTCCTCATCCGTAGCTTTTTCAGCGGTAACGATAAAGCCATTGTTTTCATCGTAAAACAACTTCCAGAACTTACGAAGGAACTTAGAAACACCGTCAATACCATTGGTATCCCAGGGTTTTGACTGTTCAATAGGGCCAAGGAACATTTCATACATACGGAGTGTGTCGGCTCCGTACTTTTCGATAATACTGTCGGGATTCACCACGTTGTACATCGACTTTGACATCTTTTCAACGGCCCATCCGCAAATATATTTCCCGTCTTCCATGATAAATTCTGCATCGTGGTATTCGGGGTTCCACTGGCGGAAGGCTTCAATGTCAAGAATATCGTTGCTTACAATATTGACATCAACATGGATGGGCGTAACGTCGTAGTCATCTTTCAAGCCGAGAGATACGAATGTATTGGTATCCTTGATACGATACACGAAATTTGACCGACCCTGGATCATGCCCTGGTTGACAAGCTTCCGGAAAGGTTCATCTGCAACCACTTCGCCAATGTCGTACAGGAATTTGTTCCAGAACCGGGAATACATAAGGTGACCCACGGCATGTTCGATGCCCCCGATATACAGGTCCACGTCGCGCCAATATTCATTAGCTTCGTGTGAAACAAGTGCAGAATCGTTCCGGGGATCCATATACCTTAAATAATAAGCCGACGAACCGGCAAAGCCCGGCATGGTGCTCATCTCGAGCGGATAGCCGTCTTTTGTTTCCCAGTTTTTAGCTCTGCCCAGGGGCGGATCGCCAGTTTCGGTCGGCTTAAAGGCATCCACTTCGGGCAGCTCGAGCGGCAGGTCTTTTTCGTCGAGTGGATAAGGTATACCGTTCTTGTAATAAACAGGGAAAGGTTCGCCCCAGTACCTCTGTCGGCTGAAAATGGCGTCGCGCAGGCGATAGTTTACCCGGCGGAGGCCTATACTTTTGGATTCTAGTTCGCTAATCATTCGGTTTATGGCTTCAGGAACCATCATCCCGGTGATAAACCCGGAATTAATGACTTTAGCATCCCTGGAATCGAAAGC
>DASQZK010000764.1:0-2390 GCA_035638735.1 Bacteroidales bacterium | reverse complement strand
TATCAATCTTGGCGTGCGTGTCGGCTATGAGGATATCAATCACACGTTAATCTTGGGTGAAGTGGCCTTTGCAAGAGAAGATTACACACCCGAAGTATCCTTTGGCACGCACTTTTTTAACGATCTTGTGGAAGCTCAAATTGCTCCGGTGGCCATTTTTCCCGACCAAACCGATACCATCTTTAATGAGAAATTTTTTATGGAATCTTCCAACCAACTCTCTTCTATAGCTGCAGAGTTTGAATCATACCGAACAGTTGTCCATGTCGTTCACGTTCCGTATTCGGCTGAAGGCCGGTTTCTGCAGGTGTATCAAAAAAATGAAGCGCAAGAAGGGATCGGTTTCCTTGGAAAATAAGATTAAGGACATGAAGCTTCGTTTAATCCTGCTGGTACTTTCTCTGTTGACCTTCTTATCTGCTTCAGCCGGAGGATATCTTTACTATTCGTTTTTAAAAAAATCCGCTTTTCAGGAAGTCGAGCGCCAGGCTGCTACACATGCAGAATTGATAAATAAGAATCTGTCTTCATTCCTTTCGGAAAACATAAAACCGTCAAAAACACTGGCTGGAATGGATGAATTTCATGCCGCCTTGACCAAGCCAAACGACAACTCCGTTGCAAAAGCAAATGCGATGCTAGACCATTTCAATGCGAGCCTGAACACAGACGTATGCTACTTGATGGACACTGACGGGAAGACCATTGCATCCAGCAATCGCAGAGCTTCGGACAGTTTTGTTGGAAAAAACTTTTCATTTCGGCCATATTTTCAAAAAGCCATCCAGGGGACACCCGCAACGTATTTGGCCCTTGGTGTGACTTCCGACAAACGAGGGGTTTACTATAGCCATCCGGTGAATAATAAAGGGCAAAAACATCCAATGGGCGTTGTTGTCATAAAGGCATCCATCGGGTTAGTAGAAAAGGAGTTACCCCCTTCCTCAGAGGAAGTCATTCTGGTGGTTAATCCTGATGGAATTATTTTTATTTCTAATTATAAAACATGGCTTTTTCATACATTATGGAAGCTATCTCCGGAAGAAATATCCCGAATTTCCGTCTCTCTTCAATTTGGCAAAGGGCCATGGAACTGGATCGGCCTGGAGATGAAAGGGGATAAATATGCAAAGGATCTGATGGGGAATCGATACCTGATGCGCAGGTTGTCACTGAATAATTATCCGGGCTGGACCGTTGTTCATCTATACAATCTTAAAGCAGTTTCCAAAATCGTTTCCGGTCCGCTGATAAAGATCACCGGGCCCATTGTTCTGACAATGTGTGTATTCGTAGGATTTGCCGTTTTTCTGCTTTACAGAAAGGCCAGCAATGAAATCGTCCAACGCAAACTTTTTGAAAAGGCACTGCAAGAGAGTGAAAAACGGTACCGTTCCATCTATCACAACACACCTGCCATGCTCCATTCCGTTGACGCTAAAGGTCGGTTAATCAGCGTCAGTGACAATTGGCTGGAAGTGCTGGGATATGAACGCGAAGAAGTCATCGGAGAAAAGCTTACCCGATTTTTTACCGAAAATTCGCAAAACCTTGCTGAAACGACCGTGTTCCCAAATTTTTTTAAGACCGGCATCTGTAAGGATATCCCGTATCAGTTTGTAAAGAAAAACGGCGCGATCATCGATGTGATGCTCTCCGCCATCGGTGATCGCGATGACAAAGGACGTGTCACTCGATCACTGGCGGTTTCCATTGATGTTACTAAGAGAAATCAAGCGGAAGAAGCGCTTAAGATAGCCAAAGAAGAACTCAGCCGTCATTCAAAGGATCTTGAATGGCAGGTTGAACAGCGGACAAAAGAAATTAGCAGCATTCTCGACCAGCTCAGACGTCTTTCCGGCAGCATGATGACCAATCAGGAAAAGGAGCGTTCCGCCATTGCCCGGGAGCTGCATGACGAACTTGGGCAGGTCCTGACAGCGCTGCGAATGGATTCGGTATGGCTTAAAAGCCGTCTGAAACAGGTCGATCCCAAAGCTGCCCAACGTGTTTCCTTAATGTGCGATCTGATAGATAAAACCATTGAAGAGGTTCGTGGTTTGGCCGTAAGATTACGTCCGGGAGTTCTCGACAATCTGGGACTTGTGGATGCCTTGGAATGGTTTACAGCCGATTTTGAAAGACGCACAGGGATTACGTGCCTGTTTGAGCACGGTAAGATTCCTCACATAACTGACACGGTGGCAACAGCCGCTTATCGGATTACCCAAGAAACGCTGACGAATGTGGCGAGACATGCTTTTGCAAGCCGGGTCGAAGTTATCCTGCAAAACGAGCGAAATATCTTGAAGTTAACGGTGGTTGACGATGGCTGTGGATTCATTACAAATGAAGTGTCGGAGACAGAAGCATTGGGCCTTGTGGGCATG
>DASQZK010000763.1:0-5275 GCA_035638735.1 Bacteroidales bacterium | reverse complement strand
TCAGCTTTACTGGTTAAACTATGTCAAGGCGGCTAACAGATGACTACGCCGCAACCGGTTAATAAATATTAGCTCCATGGCATAATGCGATTTGTAAAATCTGATTTTTTTGAGGAAATTTACGTGCATTAATAAAACCTACATTTATATTAACTGATCAAATAAATCTACTATGAAAAAATCAAATGCATTTTTATTTATGCTTTCAATCTTCCTGTTCTCAGGAATGATGCTGATCTCCTGCAAATCAAAGAACAGTGAGAAACAGTCGACAGAATCAACCGAAGCCATGACGGAGGCACCGGCCGAAGATGATGGCTGGATTACCATGTTTGACGGTACAACTACCGACGGTTGGAGAGGTTATGATAAGGAGACTTTCCCATCTGAAGGTTGGGTTATCGATGGCGATGCCCTCAAATGTAATGGTTCGGGTGAAGGTGAAGCCGGCGGAAAAGGCGGTGACATCATTTATGACAAGAAATTCAAAGACTTTGACCTTACACTGGAGTGGAAGATTTCAGAGGGCGGAAACAGTGGTATTTTCTACCTCGCGAAAGAAATCCCGGGTGAGCCTATCTGGAAATCAGCTCCTGAATACCAGGTTCTCGACAATGAAAGACATCCTGATGCCAAGCTTGGCAAAAATGGCAACCGTCAGGCCGGATCACTTTACGACCTTATACCTGCCAACCCGCAGAATGCCAAGCCTGCAGGTGAATGGAATACAGCTGAAATATTGGTATACCAGGGCACCGTAGTTCATAAAATGAACGGTGAAGTTGTGGTTGAATACCACATCGGCACACCCGATTTTGAAGAAATGATTGCTAAATCCAAATTTGCCGATTTCCCTGAATTCGGTAAATACAGGGAAGGTTACATCGGCCTTCAGGATCACGGCAATGATGTCTGGTACCGGAATATCAAAATCAAAGATCTTAGCGTAGACTAATCCTGTTTGTTAGCGCGGGAGGATACGGCCATACCGGTCGTTGCCAGGTATAACCGGTTTAACAGTCCTTCCGGCATTCCAAATAAAATAACCGGTTGAGCACGGGTCTTGTACAGGATGTACCGGATCCGTGCTCAACTTTTTTATGACAGCGTGGTTTTAACCTTTAATAACTGCCAAAACAGTCCTGCTCATTTTAACCGTTCATTCAGTATTCACTCGCAACAGGTTTTTATCAATATGCAGGCATGTAAGGGCCATTAAACGTAAACTCTAAACGACTATTAATATGAAAAGACGGACATTTCTAAAAAATTCTGTAGCTGGTGCTGCCGGGCTGGCTTTTACAGCTACCATGCCCGGCATTCTTCGTGCCTCCGTATCTCAGGACCTGTGGTTTAAGATATCGCTGGCGGAATGGTCGCTCCATCGGAAACTATTTGCCGGGGAACTCATAAACATGCAGTTCCCTGCTTATGCCAGGGATAATTTTGGTTTTACAGCCGTGGAATATGTCAACCAATTCTTTCCCAGCGTGAAAGATCAATATATCAACAGGCTCAAATCACGTGCAGAAGATGCCGGGGTAAAAAGCGTTTTGATCATGATCGATGGCGAAGGCGATCTTGGTGATCTGTATACGCCTAAACGACTTCGCTCGGTAGAGAGACACTATCCATGGATCGACGCGGCCAGTCTGCTGGGATGCCATGCCATACGTGTTAATGCCCGTGGCCAGGGCTCTGCCGAACAAGTTGCCGAAGCTGCTACCGACAGTCTCAGGCTCTTATGTGAATATGGTAAGCAGCGTGATATCAGCGTTATCGTGGAAAATCATGGCGGTTATTCATCAATAGGAACCTGGCTTACGGGAGTTATCGGGAATGTTGGGATGTCGAACTGCGGAACATTGCCTGATTTCGGGAACTTCAGAATCGAAGGGAACAAAGAATATGACAAGTACAAGGGTGTGCGCGAATTGATGCAGTATGCCAAAGGTGTGAGTGCGAAGTCCCATTCGTTCGACAGTAATGGCAACGAGGAGAATATCGACTATTATAAAATGATCAACATTGTTAAAAAAGCGGGTTATACCGGTTATATCGATGTTGAATATGAAGGGACGCAGTTGTCGGAAGATGAAGGTATTAAAGCCACGCTCGATTTGCTTATTAAAGCCGGGAAGGCTGCGGAATGATTTACCACTGTACCTGTTTTTGTCATCCGGGCTGATAGTACTTACAGCGCGGTGAATGCCTGTTTTCTAAATCAATGAAAAATGAAGAAAAAACTAATCACATTATTGATGTTTATGACAACTATGATGGCCGGACAGGCGCAGGCACTCTCTGCCCTCACGATGCTGGAAAATAGCGGTACCCGTGTCGGCATCCTTACAGATGTAGGTGGCCGGATTGTGTATTTAAGTTCGGAAGGCTCTCCAAATATACTCAAGTCCGATTCAACATTGTGGAATGAGCCCGAATCGGAACGTCCCGTACCGGGCTTTAACTCTAACTTTAAAGCTTATAATGGTCATATCGTCTGGCTAGGGCCGCAAAGCGAATGGTGGGCGCACCAGGAGGGAAACCAGGCCCGAAAAAAATCCAAAGCCGTATGGCCACCCGACCCCTGGCTCATTTATGGTAAATATGAGATCATTGAGCAAACCGATACAAGTATAAAGATGATGAGTCCTTACAGTGAGATTTCGGGGATGCGACTTATAAAATCCGTTCGTGTTGAAGCCGACGGGTCGGTTTATTTTGAAGTCGATGGTGTGAATTACAGCAGGCTTCCGGTCAGCTGGGATCTTTGGATGAATACACGTGTGGATGGTTTCAGCATGGCGTATGTTCCTGTCGACAGTGCCAGATCGGTCAGGATCGATGATGGAAAGGCGGACCCCAAATCCCGTGTTAAACATGCGGTTTGCCGCAATTTCTTCTACTATCTGCCCGGGGAACCGGAGAGAGATGTCAAACAAAAAAACAGTAAAGCTTATATCACCCCCTCGAAGGGCTGGTTGGCAGCGTTTACCAGTGGTCACTGCCTGAAAATTGAATTCCCGCTTTATTCTCCGGAAAAAACCCACCCCGAGCAGGGCATGGTCGAAATCTACGACCACACATCACACGACCGTAGTGATGCCCTCATGGAATTGGAATACCACGGACCGTATAAGACCCTCCAGCCTGGGGAACATTACAAAACCTGGGAGCGTTGGAAGGTGTATCCTTATAAAAAGAAAAATACACCCACAAAACAGATTCGGTTTCTTGAAAAAATATAGGGGCGCACGGCTGTGCCCCCGCCCGATACCGATGCCTCATACGTCCCCGTATCCGGCCTCCATACGCGCCCGTAAACCCATACCATCCCGGTTGGCTCTTCAATTTACAAAAATGGATCAAATGCATTCGTCTTTCCCAGGGCCCCTATAAATTTGGAGGCTTTTGTGCCAGGCGGAACACTGTATCCTTTCCATGCCGGCGATTTACGACTGGGGCTGAAATTGAACACGCCGGGGTTCTTGAAAAGAGGATTTCCATAAACCGTTTTTTCTCCATCATACGAATACACCTGGTTAAATTCGCCGGGTTCCTCATTTACGTCAGGATGGGATTCGATGAGGTTATTGAAAATCCGGATGTTTTTTGATTTGAGAACCTTCGGCGCATCATCCGTTTTACTGAATGTGGCAATTTCAAAGGCCCAGTTCTCACTGCAAATGTTATTGAATATGGCTACATCGGACATATCTTTCGACCTGACATCGATTCCGCCTGTCTTGCCGGCCCAGTGCGAGGGGCTGCCATTGTGATAAACGGTATTGTTATATACCTGTAGGTTTTCCCGGTGTTCATTGTTACCCCATACGCCAAACAGGATGCCTGAGGCCCTGTTTTCGAAAATAAGGTTATGGTGAATTCGTATGTTTCTCATACTGGAATTCTTTCCTTCAGAGGATATGGCTATGCCCCATTCGCAACCGAATACAACGTTCGAATATATTTCAACGTCTTCGAGCAAACCAAACCAGCTGTCGGCATAAATACCCTGCCGCGGCAAGTCATGTACAAAGTTATGATGAATGATCCCGTGTGCACTTACTTCCTTGCAATCGATGCCTTCTTTCTGGCAGGAATGTACATGGTTATAGGCCACTTCGAAATAACGCGCACCAGCCACCGAAATAGCTTCGTGCGGCCCTTCACGCCTCAGTGGCTGTGTAACCCTCAATGCCTGGTCGTTGGCACCAGTCACTTCGCAATGCAATACGTTTACATGCCTGGCGTACCAAAGCCCGATACCTGAGTTGTAGGAACCGTGAGATTTGCAATCAATAAGTTCTATGAACGTGGTTGTTGTATCCTTTACGACGATACCGATATTACGGGAATTCATTACTTCCAGGCCGATAAGCTTAACATGACTGACGCCGGTAATGGTGATAATACCTGTCCTGCTGCGCCAGATGGGCCGGTCTGAATTTTCAGAGTTTTTAAAATTAATCCCGTTGAAAATGGCCCTTTCCCTGGGATAATGAGTTATTACAATGGGCTGATCTTTCGTGCCTGATTTTACGGGTTGGATCGTTGAGGCGAGCATGTATTCGCCCTGACGGAAGAATAGCGTGTCACCTGGTTGCAACATTTCAAAAACTTCGTTAAGACGGTCGAATGAATATTCTTCCATCCCCGGATTACTGTCCCCGTCTTTTGAAATACAGTAGTTTTTTGCAAAAAGCCCGGTGGAGAGTATGACCAGGCTTAGGGTAAAGATTGTTCTAAGCATATTTGCGGTAATTTGGTTGGTTAAGTTGATCAAAAGTACGGAATTATTTTGGGTATTAGATGGGAAGGGGCGAAGAATGTGGAAGGGACCAGGTGTTGGATAACCACTAAGGCCGGGCACTAAGGGGCACTATGATGGGATGACTGGACGCCTGTAGGATGGTATGATGGTACGACTATATGAAGGGGAGTGCTAAGAGTGTTGTGTAATTATTTTACATCAGTGTGTAAATTATACACAATAGTAGATGAGTCTGTTCAGAAGAATTTCACTTGTCGTAGGTTCGCACCGCGTGGCGCATACCTGAACAGACTCGGGATGTCCTTTACTTGTCCAGGTCGTCTGTATGGTCAACAGACCTTTACTCCAAATGATTTTTCTTTTTGAACTCGTCGATATTCCTGGCCAGCCGGTCGACGAGGCGCTGGCGTGCTTCTACGCTGGTCCAGGCAATGTGGGGTGTGATGAGCAATTTTTCCTTATCGGTAATTTTCAGAAGCGGATGGCCGGGACGCATCGGTT
>DASQZK010000762.1:0-2164 GCA_035638735.1 Bacteroidales bacterium | reverse complement strand
AAACGGGACGTCCGTTTTCGTAGGGCGGGCTCCAAGCAGACGGATGAAATATCCATTGATGATGTGGCATATGTTAAGCCCTGGGATTCAAAGTCGGTTGAGATTGATATCTATCCACTCTGATCGTAATTTTGCACGATGTGTGCCAACACGACAAGCCGTCTTTAGACATCCTGAAAAGGTGAGCTAAATTAATATATTAAAAATACTTAGGGCTTTTTCATACAATGTTGACAAACCTTTTACGAATCACCACCGACAACCTATTCTCAACACAACGATGCATCCCACATTTATATCTCAACATTTCCATCTCAACAAACTACGTTTTATGGCGTTTTCGGGCTAAGCACTCGCTGAACAACGGATTCGTAAGATTCGCGCGTAAAATTGGATTGAAGTTGCAAATTCGGTTGATGAAAACTATTTTAGCGGCAGGCGATTTCGTGGATTTTGGAAGATAAGATCGCACAAATTTCAGGTCGCATATGTATGGCGGTCTGAGAAATCTATGGAAATGTATTGTGGGAAACCCTTAACCTTCAAACCTTATTTTTCATCCGTTTGATTTCTTCAGATACGGCGGAGATTACTTGATGCAGCTTCTCTCTCAGTTCCAAATTCCAGTTATCACGGGCTTTATCCGGGTCTTCATTGAGCTCGGTCTGAAAAGCCATGAGCATTCCCAACATATTAAATACCTTTAGAAAGAGGGCCTTTTTGTTGAAAAGTTTGTCATGTTTGCAAAATATCTCCAGTTCCTGCCTTCGGAGCTCCAATGCGGTCTGCAGGTCTTCTACGGTTTCTTGTTTAAGCCTTTTCTGTTTTGAGAAAGGTAAAACAACAATCTGGGTGGCATAGAGAACATCAAATACCCGGTTAAGATGGCTTAACGACTCTATGCGCATAACCTTTGGTTCCAAAATAAAAGACAACGGCTTCTGGTCACAGTCCTCATGGCCTGTTTGATAAAAGGCGTCTTCCAGTTGCAACAACTTAAGTTCACCGGAATTCGCTTGCTTTGGATATAATGTACGCAGACTGCTCAACACCAGCTTGAGTTCCCTTGCATTTCCCGACCAGTTTTGCGTTTTAAGCCTTTTAAGGATATCCGCTGGAAGTTCCTTGGCCTCACTCCTCGTAATTTCCATCCAGAATGCTTGTGCGAGCAGAGGAATGTCCTCTGGATGCTTCCTCAACGGTGAAGTTCGGATGACAAATCCCCTCAGGCGATAATAAAGGTCTTCACGAAAATCATCGCTCCACGTCATGGAAAAAACATCTCTGTTTGTGGCTGCTATGATTCGGACATCCACACTAATATCCTTGTTGCTCCCGACTCGTTTAAACTTGCCTTCCTGCAACGCACGCAGAATCTTTGTCTGGTGATCTATTGGAAGATCCCCTATTTCGTCGAGAAACAATGTCGAGCCGTCCGCTTCCTCCCAAAGCCCTTTTTTCCCGGGATGACGGGGCTCTATGATTCCCGGCGCACAACCGAACAGCTCCATTTCAAGAAGCTTGGGCGAAATGGCAGCGCAGTTAACGGTTACAAGAGGCTTGTTACCTCTACTGCTATATCGATGAATTTTTCGTGCGACAATCTCTTTCCCGGTGCCGGTATCGCCCATGATTAAGACGGTGATTTCCGACTGTGCCGCCCTTAGAATATATTGGCGAACCAACTGGGCATCCTCAGAACGCCCGATAAAGGCCTTTTTCAAATCCTCCGGCTCCTCCTGATCCGCTTTCAGTCTCAGCAAGAGTGTGGACGGCTCTTGGCCGATAGGTTTTTCCTCAACGCTTTGTCCCATCTGTTTTAGAAGATCTTCAAAGACTGCTCCGGAAACTCCCAGAACACTGGCCTGACTTAACTCGCGAGAATCATCATCTACGGCATTTCGGAGAAAAGACTCTACACTATTTTTTACCTTCCCGGCAAACTTATATGTCCCTTCCAGGATCGGTATTTTTTCATGACCTCGAAGGTATCTTTTCAAGGGCTGCGGTCCGTCTTTGTTACCTCGGTCGACGATGACATCCTGGAATTCCATCGATCGCAATGTCTCTAAATCAGCGGTATCAACAACACAGACACTCGGTGAAGGCAAACATGACAGCATTTCTTTGAAACTGCCGCCTGTGCGCACATCAAGTTCCACGT